>JAJYGO010000105.1 GCA_021785115.1 Chloroflexota bacterium
GGCCGCGTCCTGCGGCTCGGCGACGGCGAACCCGAGCTCCTCGGCGACGAGCGACGCGGTGTCGCGATCGATCAGCTGGTTGATCGTCGCGAAGATGCCACTCTTGATGAGCTCGCGGATGATGTCCGCGGGGCTCACGGCGAGGAGCTCGGCTAGCTCCTTGACGGTGATCGTCGCCGGCAGCTCGATCGCGCCGCGCTCGCTCGGATCGACCGTGGCGACGCCACCCGCGACAAAAGCGCCCGCGCGACGCGGGGGCTTCCGAGGGCCGCGACGGCCGCGCGTGCCGCTCCTACTCCTGGCCATGGGCTCCTCCTTCAGAAAGCGTGTCGTGCAGGGTGTCGGGCTGCGAGCCGTCGGCCCGCGGGGTTTCGTTGACGGTTGCGGCGAGGCCGCCAGGGCCTGCTGCGATCAATTGGTCGACGGCCGCCGGGATGGTCGTCCCGAGCGCATGGGCGAGGGCTCGGCGGCGGCCCGCCAGGCTGAAGCAGGCGGCGTCCCGGCAGAGGTAGGCGCCCCGGCCGGGCTGGCGGCCCGTCTCGTCGAGGGCCACGGCACCGTCCGGCCGGCGGACGACGCGAATGAGTTCGCGCTTGGGGCGCGGGGTGCGGCAGGCAACACAGCTCCGCGTGGGGAGCCTGCGCTGCTGGGAGGGCCGGGATCCACCGGCCACTGCCGCGCCTACGACGACACCTCCCCGGAGGCCGACTTGTGGGACTTCGGGGCGGGCTTGGCGGGGCGCTCGGGCGAGGGCTCCTCGACGGCCGCGGATTCGTCGACCGGCACCGGTGTCTCCTCCGGCTCCTCGACGGGCGCGGGCGCCTCCGCCGGAGCCGGGACCGCGGGCGGCGCTTCGTCGGGGACCTCGGCAGGCTCGGCTTCCGCCTCGACCGGCGCCTCGGCCGCAGCCTTCGCCACCCGGGCCGCCTCGGCGGCCGCCACATCGCTCCGGATGTCGATGCGCCAGCCGGTGAGCCGCGCTGCCAGCCGGGCGTTCTGCCCCTCGCGGCCGATCGCGAGCGAGAGCATCCGCTCCGGGACGGTCACGCTCGCGACGCGGTGCTCCTCGTCCGTCGTCACGCTGATCACCTGGGCGGGCGACAGCGCGTTCGCCACGAAGACGCTCGCGTCCTCGCTCCACGGGACCACGTCGATCTTCTCGCCGGCGAGTTCCGCGACCACCGCCTGGACGCGCGCACCGCGCTGGCCCACCGTCGCGCCGACGGGGTCGAGACCGTCCTGCCGCGACGCAACCGCGACCTTGCTGCGGCTGCCCGCTTCACGGGCGATCTGCTTGATCTCGACCGTCCCGTTGTGGATCTCGGGCACCTCGAGCTCGAACAGGCGCCGCAGGAAGCCCTTGTGGGTCCGCGAGACCATGATCTGCGGCCCGCGCGCGGAGCGCTTGACCTCGAGCACGAACGCCTTGACCGGCTGGCCGATGCGGTAGTGCTCGAGCGGGCTCTGTTCGCTCGTGGCGAGGATGGCCTCGACGCCCTTGCCCACGTCGAGCACGATCGCGCGCGGCTCGACCCTGCTGACGGAGCCAGTGATGAGCTCGCCCTCGCGGCTCGCGAACTGGTCGAAGACCTGGTCGCGCTCGACCTCGCGGATGCGCTGGAGGATGATCTGCTTGGCTGTCTGGGCGCCGATTCGGCCGAAGTGCTCGCCGTCGAGCTGCTCGGTCAGCACGACCTCCCCGGCGCGGGCATCGGGCTTGGTCTGGCGGGCCTCCTCGACCGTGATCTCGAGGTCGGGGTTCTCGACGTCGTCCACCACGTGGCGACCGCGGAACACGTCGATCCGGCCGCTCTCCGGCTCGACCCGGACGAAGATGTCCTCCTCGCCCGCAACGCGACGGTAGGCCTGCTGGATGCCGTCCTCGAGCGCGTGCACGAGCGCGTCCCGGGACACCTGCTTCTCGGCGTTGAGCTGGAGGAGCGCACCGACGAAGTCGCGACTCACTTGGCGCCTCCTCAAGAATGCTAGATGGCGGCGGGGCCTCCTCGACACAAAGAAACGTGGGTTGGTCACCCACGTTTGGAGGCGGCCCGCAATGTTGGGCGGAAGTATACACCCGGGGGCGTGGACTGCCATCGAGGCGAGCCCGACCGCGGTCCGTGCCGATGGCCGGTCCGTGTGGGGCAGATCCCCGTCTCGCGCCCCTGGCGAGGCCCGATTGTAGCGCGCATGGTGCGCGGGGCGGGGCGCCCTGGGCGGGGGCGGGCTGGGCGGCGGCGGGGCCGTGGGCCGCCGCGAGTCGCCACAGACTCACTCCCGGGCAGCGGGTGCACGGGCGCCGGCCGACCCGACGGTTTCGCGCCGTCGGCTGCGCTCGCGGCATCCCAGAATGAGTCCGAGCAGACTCAAGAGCGGCGCGGCGAGAGGCGGGGCGCGACCCCCGTGTCGACTCGTCTCCAATGACTGCACCGCCAGTTGGAGTATCGTGCGGCGCCCGGAGCCGCCTCGGGTCACGACATGGACGGATCGACGTGCGCCCCACGATCGCCAGACGAATCGCTCGCGCCGGCCTGCAGCGCCGGATCATGCTCTACGTGGTCGTGGGGCTGGCGCTGATGTTCGGCGCGCTCCTGGTCCTCGACCTGAGCGCGATCTCGCGCGCGACCGACCTCGTGTACCAGGAGCGGCTCACGACCGCATACACGACCGCCGGGATCCTGGACCGCGACCTCGCCCGGCTCGCCGCGGACGCGCTCGAGACCGCCCAGGAGAACACCGTCACGGCCAGTCCCGCGTCCCCCGGTGCCGCTGCGGACCTCCTCGCGCACCTCGACCGGCCGGACCCGCAGGACTTCTTCAGCGTCAGCGGCGTGGAGATCCTCGATCCCGGCGGTGCGCTCGTCGACCAGGCTGGCGTGCCGCGGCTTGACGCGTCGTCCAGCGCCGCGGCGCTGACCCGGCTCGGCACGCAGGCCAAGGGCCTCCGCGGACCGTATGCCGTCGCCGAGGCGGTCGGCCCCGTCCCGGGATCCATCCCCTTCGCCTCGATCGCGGTGCGGCTGGGCGCGGCCAACGACCTGTCTGCGCCTGTCGCCATCATGACGACCGTGTCGAACAACGCCACGACCGATTTCGTGCCCGCGTGGTACGGGAACCCGAACGCCGGCGGGTCGGCTGCTGGCGGGGCGGCGGGCGCGGCCGGCTACCACCTCGAGGTCGTCGACCCCGCAGGCATCGCCATCCTGGGCATGGGCTCGGACGAGCGGCCGGGCCAGCCCAGCAAGCACTTCCCGGTCATCCAGCCGCTGATGGCCAGCGGCGGCGCGGCGGCGCAGCTCCACGAGCCAGGCCCGAACGACACGTTCGCCGCCCATGTGATGGCCGTCGTCCCGGTCGCCGGCACGCCGTTCTACCTCGTGCTCGAGCAGCCTGTGGACGTCGCGCTCGCGCTCCCGATCCAGCTGCGCAACGAACTGCTGATCGCCACGGGCGTCGGGTTCCTGGCAATCCTGGCGGTCGCCTGGGTCACGACGCGCCGCGTGGTCCGGCCGACCCAGGAACTGACGCTCGCGGCCGAGCGGATGGCCGGCGGCGATCTGGCGAGCCCCATCGAGGTCACCGCCCAGGACGAGATCGGACGGCTCGCCGAGAGCCTCGAGGCCATGCGCCAGCGGCTCCGTGCAGCGACCGAGCAGGCGGAGCGGACGAATCGCGAGCTCGAGCTGCGGGTCGCCGAGCGCACGAGTCGCCTCGGCCAGCTGCTGCACCAGACGATCACCGCCCAGGAGGAGGAGCGGCGGCGCCTCGCCCGCGAGCTCCACGACGAGACCGCGCAGACGCTCGCGGCGCTCTCGATCTCGCTCGACCGGGCGCGCGACGCCCTCGCCGGCGGGCCGCCCCAGACGCTCGAGCGGGTCAACGAGGCGCGCGCGATCGCCGCCCGCCTGCTCGCGGAGACGCGGCGCCTGATCGTGGGGCTGCGCCCGGCGGTGCTCGACGACATGGGCCTGCTGCCGGCGATCCGCTGGTACGCCGAGAGCACCCTCGCCGAGGCCGGGGTCGAGGTGGCGATCGAGGCGGACACGCCCGCGTCCCGTCTGCCGGACCACATGGAGACCGCGCTGTTCCGCATCGCTCAGGAGGCGATGACCAATGTGGCGAAGCACGCGCGAGCGCACCATGCGACGATCGCCCTGCGCGTCGACGACGCGACGGCCATGGTGAGCGTCAGCGACGACGGGCGCGGGTTCGAGGTCGCAGACGCGCTGGGCCGCGGCGGGGCAGACGAGGCGAGTGTCGGGCTGGTGGGCATCCAGGAGCGGGTGAGGCTCCTCAACGGCCGGCTCGAGATCACCTCGACCCCGGGCCACGGAACGACGATCCGCGTCACAGCGCCGATCGAGGAGGCCGCCTGAATGGGGCGCATGCGCGTGGTGGTCGTCGACGACCACACCCTCATCCGCCAGGGGATCGTCGGGCTGCTCGACAGCCAGCCTGACATCGAGGTGGTCGGCCAGGCGGGCAACGGCCAGGACGGGATCGCGCTCGCGGCCGAGCTCAATCCCGACGTCGTCCTCATGGACGTCAGCATGCCGGGCATCAGCGGCCTGGCCGCGGCCAAGGAGATCAAGAGCCGCCAGCCCGACGTGGCCGTGCTGTTCCTGACGATCCACGATCGCGAGGACTACCTGTACCAGGCCCTGCGGGCCGGGGCGTCGGGCTACGTGCTCAAGGGGGCGGACGTCAACGACCTCCTGGCGGCACTGCGGAGCGCCCACCGGGGCGAGGTCTACCTCTCGCCGGCCGTCGCCAAGGCGCTCGTGGGCGACTACCTGCGTCGCTCGCGCGATGCCGACCCCGACGCCTCGTCTGACGGGCTCACGGAGCGCGAGCGGGAGATCCTGCTCCTGATCGCGCAGGGGCGGACCACAGCGGAGATCGCCGCCGAACTCGTGCTCAGCCCGCACACCGTCCAGTCGCACCGCGACCACATCATGACCAAGCTCGACCTCCACTCGAAGGCGGCCCTCATGAAGTACGCGATCGCGAAGGGGCTGATCGAGCTGTAGCGCGGCCGAGCGGTGCCGCTGGCCCCCCTCGGGCGGGCCGATCGGCACCCGGCTGATCCCCTGCACACCCCATGCAGGATGGGTGGCCCGACCTACGCGAGAACCGGGCAGTGAGCCGATGGTGCCGGGCTCGGGCTGGTCCGATGCTGGTGCCATGCCAGTCCAGATGCCCGTGAGCGTCCCCGTCCGCGGATCCAGCCCTGCCGCCTGCTCGGCGGCCACCGTCCCGGAGTGACCCCCGTGACCCACTTCAAGTCGCGCCCAACCGCCATCGTGCTGCTCCTCGGTGCGGCCGCCTTCTCGCTCGCCGGCTGCGCCTCGACCGATGCGCCGTCGTGGTCCTTCCCGCCTCCCGTCACGGCCACACCGGCACCGGCCGCTCCGGCACAGGCGCAGTCGGGCGGGATCATGGCCGCCCAGGCGGCCGCCGTCCAGCCTGCATCGCTCTCGCGGAGCGCCGCCGGGACCACGGCATCGACCCCGTCGACCTCCACCGCTGCGACGTCCGCCACCCGGCTCGACCTCACGATCGTGACCGGCGACATGATCGGCAAGACCGAGTTCCCAGCGTACGTCCCCTCGGACTTCACGCTGCCCGCCCACAGCACGGTCACCGTCACGATCACCAACTTCGACGACGCGACCCCGCTGCCCAAGGGCTCCGAGGTGTATGCAAACGCCGCGGGCGTCGCAGGGGGCGCCTTCACCGTGACCCCCATCGACCCGAGGGACCCCAACGGATCGGCCGGTCCCACGCAGACCCTCACCTCGCTCAACCCGGCCAAGGTCTCGCACACCTTCACGGTTCCGGGCCTGGGCATCAACGTCCCGATCGCGGCCCACGCGCGGGTCTCGTTCACGATCACCACCGGCGACGCGGGCACCTTCAGCTGGCGGTGCATGGACCCGTGCGGCGCCGGGCCCAGCGGCTGGGGCACGGCGATGGCCGCCAAGAGCGGCTACATGGAGGGCACGCTGACCGTCGCCTGAGCCTCCCTGCCCATCGCTGCGGCGGACGGCCACGCTTCCAGGCGCCGCCGTCCGCTCTGGGCGACCTAGTGCCGAATGGCGGCCTCGATCCAATCGCGCGGGGGCACCCCGCGGAGGCCGTCGGGCGTTCGGTACAGGCGGCAGCGGGGCGTGTAGTCGCCGTCGTCCCGGAACTCCGGGTCGATGTCGCGGCCGTCCACGCGGATCGTCGGCGAGCCGGGAAAGCGGTTCGCCACGGCGACTGCCGGATCCGAGGCGTCGACCGATTCCACGGGCGTGCCCGGCGCCAGCTCGGCGATGACGTCATCCAGGAGGGCTCGGGCCGGCTCGTGCCCCGGGCAGCCGTCGAACCACAGGAACTCGATGCGGATCATGCGTGCATTGTCTCACTCACCGCGCGGCCTGGCCCGCATTGGCATGGCGTGCCATGGATTCCGATCCCGACCGTCCGATATTGGACTGCCAGGCCACGAATCGACCGATTCGCAGCCCGCCAATTGCCCCTGAGGGTCGAACCGTGGCACGAGGTGCCAAGACGCGACGCGCGGCCCGCGAATCCATGGCGTGGGAGGCCACACCCCAGCCCGAAGGGTTCGGGATCAACGCCTGGGCTGGCGCTGGTCGGCGGCAAGGCCACGATCCCACGGGCCCGGTGCCTCGAGCGCCGAGCGGACGCCCCCGAAGACCCCCGGGCGACCGCATCTCCGGCGAACAACGCCGCCGGTCCCCGACCCTAGGTCTACTCGGATGCGGAGGACACCCCGAGCCCGATTGGGCACGCGACGCCGGTCGCCGTGTGGCAGTCGTACCCGTCGGGGTGCTTCGCGAGGTACTGCTGGTGCTCAGCCTCCGCGAAGTAGAACGCGGACGCCTCGGCGATCTCGGTGGTGATCGGGCCGAAGCCGGCTTTCGAGAGCTCCCGCTGGTAGAGGTCGCGCGAGGCGATGGCCGCGGCCAGCTGCGCGGTCCCGTGCGCGAACAGGGCTGAGCGGTACTGCGTGCCCAGGTC
>JAJYGO010000028.1 GCA_021785115.1 Chloroflexota bacterium
CCCAGCCATCGTCCGCGCCCCGCGGCATGCATGGAGACGCCGCTCCCGGTCACGCCGCCGCCGCTCGCGGTCGAGATGCCGGCCCCGGCCCGGTCGCCGCTCCCGGCGTCCCGCGCCGGCACCCCGCTCCCCGTCGGGAGGCCGCTCGCGGTCGAGATGCCGTCCCCGGCCCGGTCGCCGCTCCCGGCGTCCCGCGCCGGCACCCCGCTCGTACCGCTCTCCCGCACCACCGGAACTCCTTGTATCACGCAATCGTTTCGTGACGATAGTATCCGATGGCGTGCGGACTCGTCAGGGTGGCTGCTTCGCCCCCGCCAAGACCCGTTCGACGATCCGCCGCATCCGCTCGTAGTGCGAGCCCTGCCAGTAGACGGCGGCGCACGACTCGCAGCGGCCGAAGGTGTCGAAGTAGCGGAGCGTCTTCGGCTGCAGCCGATCCGCCACGACCCCGCGATCCACCGGCTCGATCCGCCCGTTGCACCGGATGCACCGGGTGAACGGCGCCGCCTGCGACCGCAGGTCGAAGCGGGCGACCACCTCCTCGAGCTGGTGCTGCGGGTCGTCGCTGCGCAGCAGGCAGCCCAGGCGGACCGCGCTCCGGCGCAGCAGACCGCGATCCCTCGTCAGGAGCACCCGCCCCTCCACCGCGGCGCGCTCGGCCAGCTCCTCGTCGTCCGCGTGATTCCCGTACGCGCAGTCGAAGCCGAGCATGCGCAGGTACGCGGCGAGGCGACCCAGGTGCGTGTCCAGGATGAAACGCGCCGGCCTCGGCACGGGTGGAGTGAGCGGGCCTGGTCCGGTCCGTGGCGCGTGCCCTGGCGCTCCCGGCTGCGGCAGTGTCCCTCCTCCCGAACCCTGCGGCGGGCGTCCCGGCGACGTTGACCCTGGCGGCGGCCCGTGTTCCAGCCGCTCCTGCGGCACGTATCCCGGCGAGCCCGCCGGCGGATAGACCTCCACCTGATCGCCATCGCGCAGCCGGTGCGCGAAATCGACCGCCCGGCCGTTGATCACGATGGCGTCCACCTCGGTGTGCGGGACGCCGAGCGCCTCGATCGCGTCCTTGACGGAGGGCGTGCCGTCGAACGCGTAGACGGTCGAGCCGCCGCGCGACCGTCGGGGGCGCAGGTCGTCCAGGTCACCGTGGAACCGGAAGACGGCTGTGCACGGCCGTGGCGGGTCGGTCGCCGGCGCGGCGCGTGGGGATCGGACCGCGGGCATCAGCAGGTCACGTGCAGGATCGCGGCCGTGAGGTCGGGGTCGGCGCCGCTCAACATGCGGCAGGCCTGGTCGGTCGGGACGGCCACCAGCTCCACGCCGCGGCGCCGGGCCTCCTCCAGCACGTCGTCCGTGATCGGCAGCGCCCCGTCCGCGCCGGTCCCGACGATCAACCGGTGGCAGTGCCACGGGATGTGCTCGGCCGCCGTCAGGGGCGTGTGCCCGAACTCGTGGCGCCGCGCCTTCGAAGGGCCCTTCTCCCTGCGGGTGATCCGCCCTCGCTCGACCAGGATGTCGTGGCCGTAGCGCCGGCCGTCCAGCTCCACCTCGCCGAAGCCGATGAACCGGGCCTTCATGGCCGAATCATGCGCCGGACCTACGGCCGGGGGCAGTGCCGCACGAACTCGAGTACGTCGCTGAACGAGGCGCTCGCGAGGGCCACCACCGTGTCGGCCGCTCCGTAGTACAGGTCGAGCCGGTCGGCGGCTTCGTCCACGACGACTCCGCAGGGGAACACCACCTGCGGGATGTCGCCCGCGCGCTCGTACGGCTCGCGAGGTGCGAAGACCCACTCGTCGCTCCGGCGCAGGACCACGGAGGGATCGTCGAGGTCGAGCAGCGCCAGGCCCGCCCGGTAGATCGGGCCCGCCGCGGTGGCGTGCGCCCCGTGGTAGACGATCAGCCAGCCATCGGACGTCTCGATCGGCGGGGGCCCGAGCCCGATCTTCCCGGCATCCCACCATGCTCCCTCGCGGGCCTCGAGCAGGACCGCGTGGTCCCCCCAGTGGCGCAGGTCCGGCGAGTAGGAGATCCAGATATGCGCCCCGCCCCGAACCGGAGACGGGCGATGGATCATCGCCCAGCGTCCGGCGAAGCGTCGGGGGAAGAGCGCAGCGTCCTTGTCCTCCGGCGACATCACCGGTCCCATCCGTTGCACCTCGCGGAAGTCGCGCGTGGTGGCCAGAGCGACCAGCGGCCCGAGACGGCTGTACGCGGTGTACGCGATCGCCCAGCGCTCCTCCTCGGCCAGCCACGTGATGCGCGGGTCTTCACAGCCCCAGAGTTCCTCGGAATCCCGCTCCGAGCGTGACTGGAGCAGCGGTTCCGCATCGAACATCCAGCCCGAGACGCCGTCGGCGCTGCGCGCGACCTGCAGGCGGGAGATCCCGCGCATGTCCTCGACGCGTACGAGGAGCAGCGTCTCGCCCTCCAGGCGCGCCGCGCCCGGGTTGAACACGGCGTTGGCCGGATACGGCAGGTCCGCGGCCGTCAGGATCGGATTCGCGGGGCTGCGCCGGAAGAGATCGGGGGCCCTCACCATCGCGTCACCCCCGGGGTGACGCCCGGGCGCCGGACGGTCCGGGGCCGCGGCCGTGCGGCGGGCGTCGCGGGCCGCGCCGCCCCACCCGACGGCTCGAGGTTCCTGAGCGCGCGGATCCGCTCGACGGACGTCAGCCACATCAGTGTCGATTCCGCGCCCTGGTTGGCATTGACGCCGGCCGGCGTCAGGCCGTCGTGGCAGCCGCCCCGTGCGGGATCGGCCAACGCGACCCCGACATCGTTGTCGCCAAGGAACCAGGCGTACGCCCGCTCGGCGGCGTCCCGGTAGCACTCGCGGCCGGTCGCCCGGTACGCGGCGTCGGCCGCCATGAGCAGGGACGCCGTCTCGATGGGCTGCTGATCGAAGCGAGCTCGCGCGCCATCGCGCGGCCACCATCCGCGGCACCCGACGGGCGAGAGGCGACCGTCGGGCAGTGTCTGGACCGCCAAGAGCCAGTCAAGGACGCGCAGACCCGTCTGGGCCGCGTCCGCATCGGCCAGGTGCCTTCCCGCCACGATCATGGCCTGGGCCGGCAGCCCGTTCTCGTACGTCAGGACATCCTCGGGCCACGGCCACTCGCGCACGTAGCCCCGTGCCTCGAACGTGCGGCGCAGGCCGGCCGTGAGCCGCCGGTACGCGGCCGGGAGCGCGCTGCCGATTCCACCCCCACGCAAGGCCGAGTCGCAGCCCAGCATCGACGAGGCCCGTGCGCGGATGGCCCTCAGCTCGAGCGCGGCCGGGAGGGCCCGCGCGAACGTCGCAGCGGCGTGATGACGGACGGCAGCGTCCGGTGCGCGTCGGATCGTCTCCCCCAGTGCCCACAGCGTGCGCCCGTGGGAGTCCTCCGAGCCGGCCCCGTCCACCCATCTCCCGTCGGCGCGACGAAGATTGCGGACGCGCCCGCCGCCGGCAGCCAGCGCGTCGGAGAGGAACCCCAGGGAACGGCGCGCACTGGTCGCCACCGCGTCCCAGCCCACCGAGCGCGCCTGCAGGAGGTCGACCACCAGGGCACGGGCGACATCATCCGTGCAGTACCCGTGCGCGGGGTCGGGAACGCGGCCGCGCGCGTGCTGCATGATCCCGAACTCGCCGGTGAGCGCATCGAGGTGCTCACGGTGCACCGGCTGCAACTCGGCGATCTCAGGCATCGACGCGCCTCGACGGAAGGACATGCAGCAGCCCGCGGGGCATCGGCTGGAGACAGCGGTCTCGACCGGCGACTCCATCGAACAGGGCGCGATAGGTGGCTCCAACCTGCGGCCACGCCATGTGACGTCCGAAGCGATACGCCCGCGCGCCCATCTGCTCTCGTCGCCTGGGGTCCGCCAGAAGACCTGCCAGGGCGCCCGCCAAGGCGCCGGGCGACTCCGGCGGGACCAGGATCCCGCGACCCTCCGCGAGCAGTTCCGCGGCGTACTCGTACGGTGTCGAGACGATCGCCTTGCCGGCTCCCACCGCGTAGGAGAGGGTCCCCGAGACGATCTGCTCGAGGCCCGGGTAGGGCGTGACGAACACGTCGGCGGCCTGCAGCCAGCGCCCGAGCTCCGCCTGGGATACGAACCGGTCGACGAACCGGACGTGGTCCCCCACGCCCAGTTCGGCCGCGCGCGCCACGAGGCTGTCCCGGTACGCTTCGCCTTCGCGGCGCAGGAGCTCGGGGTGGGTGGCACCGAGGATCACGTAGCAGGCGTTCGGGATCGCGGCCACCACCTCCGGCATCGCGGCGATGGCGAGCTCATACCCCTTGCCCGGGCCGATGAGCCCGAAACTCAGGATGACGGCCCTGCCGGCCAACCCCAGTCCCGGCTTCACGAGGTCGGGGTCGACGCGCGGGAGATCGGGGACGCCGTGCGGGATGACGCTGATCCGGACCGGGCTGACGCCGTAGACACGGGTCAGCAGCGACGCGGCGGCCTCGGACATGACGACCACCCCGTCCACAGCAGCGCAGAGTCCGGCCAGGACGCGGTACTGCGAGGTGGTCGGCGTCCGCCGCACGGTGTGCAGCGTGGCCACGGCCGGCACCCGGAGCGCCCGGACGAAGTCGAGCACCAGCTCGCCGTCGTCACCTCCCCAGATCCCATACTCGTGCTGGATGGACACGAGCCCGACGCCGTCCCTGGCCAGGTCGGCGGCAGCCCGCCGGTAGTCGGCGACGACGTCGCGCCGGATCCGGTGACGTACCTCGAGCGGGTAGATGGCGGGCGCGCCGGGCGCGTGCAGCGCCACCACGGACGTGCAGTGGCTGGCTCGCGCGAGATCATGCGCGAAGGACGCGATCCCGCAGTGCCGGGGCGGATAGGTCGCCACGATTGCCGTGCTGAGGGTCAACGGGTCGCTCCTCTCGTACAGACCTCGAGGAGGACGAACCGGGCATCCGGCCTGAGGAATCCCGGGGGCCGGCAATGGCCGGCAAGGTCGTGGCAGGTTCAGCGGCCGAACAAGGCTCGCGTGGCCACCGCCCCCACGCCCGCGACCGCGGCCGGCACCAGGTGGCGTGGCCGTCGTCCGCTGGACGCCCACACGACCCGGACCAGTCCGCCGAACGCGTTCGGGACGGCGCGGTCACGTCGGGCGTCGGGGCAGACGATCACCGCCTCGACGCCCGACGTCATCACCGCAGGGCTATGCCCGGCGGATCTGTGTGGCACGAGGTCCCTTGGGGTTGGCCTCGATCTCGAAGGTGACCTTCTCGCCGCCGGCCAGCTCCTCGAAGACGAGGGTCGGCGTCAGGCCGTCGCGATGGAAGAAGTACTGCTTGCCGTCGTCGCCGGCGATGAAGCCGAAGCCACGGTCGCCGATCACCCTCGCGATGCTGCCGGTGTTCATGGATGAACCTGTTCTCTTCCCGAACGAAGTGGCAGACGCACGGCCCGTTCGAGAAGGGGCGACCACGCGGAGCGCCGCCAGGTGATCCCCGGAGGCTACCCCACGGTACTCCTTCCCGGGCGATACCACAACGCGCCGGCATCCACGCGCCCGGTCGGTCCGATCGTCCGCCGCGGTTGCGGGAAGCGCGACCGGCCGGGACAAGGTACCGTTGGACACGTCGGCGACTCGTGCGGCACCGAGCTCAGCGACCCGATCTGAACCGGACGTCACCACCGGGGGACGCGGAAGCGCAAGAAGACCTATCCCCCGGCGCGTACCGCGACCAGCCAGCGTGCGGCGACCCGCGACGCCGTGATCACGCGGCCGACGGTCGTGTCGATCGATCCGACCGCGCAGAAGGGCGGCGGTTCGTTCTCCATCGGGGACCGGGTGAGGATTCGCGGCACCGGGCTGTATGCCGGGCAGACGGCGGTGGTGGAGGCGCTCACCGGCGCAGCCATCCCGTCCGTGGTCGTGCGCACGGATGTCGGCAGTGCCCGCCGCGTGCGAACCATCGACATCGAGAGGCTCGGGCCGGGAGACCTGCCGGCCTGAGCAGTGTCCCGATGGCAGGCCATGCAGAAGGAGCCCGACGAGACGTCGGGCTCCTTCTTGAGTGCGAACTCGAGTGCCAGGTCGAGCGCGACAGTGGCGGCCTAGTAGGAGCGCCGCTGCGCCTGGAAACAGTCGCTGCAGTAGACGGGCTTGTCCCCGGTGGGACGGAACGGGACCTGCGCCTCGCGACCGCAGCTCGAGCACGTCGCGCTGAACATCTCCCTGGGGCCCCGGTCGCGTCCGCCACTCGAGTATCCCCCACCGGAGGAGTACCCGCCACCCGACCCGCCGCGCGCTGCCTTCCGGCTCGCCCGGCACGAGGGACAGCGGCGCGGTTCGCTGAACTGGCGATCCGCGTAGAACTGCTGCTCGCTCGCGCTGAAGACGAATTCCTGCTGACAGTCCGCGCAGACCAGGGTTCTGTCCGATTGTGCGTACACGAAAACCACTCCTTCCCATGCGGCCTCAGCGAACCGTTCTCGCCGATGACCGATGAGAGGGAGTGGTCGGAGTTGCCGCAGGATCTGATGCGCCAGTACAGCGCCGCCACGCACGCTACCACGTCGGCCGGTTGATGGCGACCCTAGTCTTCAACCTGTTCCTGGAGAGTTCACCGATGTCCGCCTCGAATCGAGCGTTCGTACTCCGCCACACGCGGCCGCGACCCGTGCCCGGGCTCCGGGAGATCCGCCTGCACCTGGCCGACGAGGTTCTGCCGCTCTGGCATGCGGTGCAGCTCGAGACCGGCGACCCCGACGCGCCCCTGCCGTACTGGGCGTTCGCGTGGGCAGGCGGGCTGGCCATCGGCCGGTACCTGGGTGAGCACCCCGAAACGGTGGCCGGCCGGCGCGTCTTCGACCTGGCGTCGGGCTCCGGGCTTTGCGCGATCGCGGCCATGCTTGCGGGCGCGACCGATGCGACCGGCGCCGACATCGATCCGTTCGCCGTGGCGGCGATCGACCTGAACGCGCGGGCGAACGGCTGCCGGGTGAGCACGCTGCACCGCGACGTGCTGGACGAGGAGCCGCCCGACGTCGACGTCGTCCTGGC
>JAJYGO010000342.1:0-5976 GCA_021785115.1 Chloroflexota bacterium
GGCGTCCTTGCCGAGAACACAGGAGAGCGAGGCGAGCGGGTCGCGCTTTCGTGGGCTGAACACGTGAGGCTCGTCACGCTCACCATCGGGTCGGGCGAGCCGAAGCCGTCCCAGGGCACGAGCCGGTCGGCGGTCTCGTCGTATCCGAGCACCTGGTGGGCTTCCGCGGACGGGACGACCCCGCCCTGCGGCACCGACGTCCACGCGCCGCGCTCGACCTCGAGCGATCGACCACGCCGAAGGCGATCGACCAGGCCGACGGGACTGCGTCGTCTGCCGTGTCCTGGGCGCCGCCGGACCCGACGAAGGCAACCCGCGAACCCATGTCGGAGTGGCACGCGGCGACGATGCGAGAGAACGCGATCCGGTCGTCCGAGGTCGCGAGCTCGACGAGTGAACCCGGCCGAGGGCTAGCGGGTAACGGTCAAGCCGCCGGTAACGGGCAGCATGTAATGGTCGGCGCCATGGTTGAACGACTCGCAGTTCTGCAAGGCGTCCTTCTTGCCGCTGACCGTGATCGCTAGGTCGCCAGTCTGCCCGCCGTCGTGCACGCGGATCGCCCAGTACGCGTCACCCCGACTCGAGAACGTGGTCGGACCCGCGACCCAGGCATCGGACCATCGACCGCGATGCACGTGACGTCGCCAGTCATCGCGAGGACCCTATCCCGTTTGAACGTGAAGGTCCCGCCCGTTGGCTTGATGCCGTGAGCGTCGATCGTCACGTCGCTTGTGCCACCAAGGAACGAGTAACTGTAGGCCCCGACGACGCTCACCGTCGGTGGCGCAGCGAGGACGGCTGTCGCGGAGACGAGCAGCAGAGCGACGGCGAGGATGAGCGCGGGCCGCGTCGTCAGAACCTCCCGGGACGCCCCTCTCGCGGGTCGGTCTCGCCAGTGGCTCGGCGCGGTCCCGGCGGCACGTATCTGGACCGCGCGTCATCGCCCCCGCGTGAAGGGCGGAGCGTCTCATGGGGTCCGTCGTCGTCGTCAAGGGCCATCCGGCAGGGCGGTGCCCCGATACACCACCCGGACCACCACGGACCCCCGACCGCGCTCGCCGCCGACGGGGAGGTCGCCGTGCTGGCGATGTACCCTCGCGAGCCCGCGAAAGCCAAGCGGCTCGTCATGAACACCGTCGCCGTGGCGCAGGCGTCCGGCGAGATGGCGGCGCTCCCCCTGCGGCTCGGCGAGCTCGGCATCCTTCCCAGCGGGCTCTAGCACGTGGCTGAGCGTCGGGACCCCCGCCGGGTACGTAAGGGACGGGCAGCCAACATTCGATGACCGATCCCGCAGCCACCACCAACCTTCGAGCGGGGATGCCACAACAACGGGTCAGGACCGCAACAAGGGAGCCCGGTGGTGGTCCGTCGTTCGACGGCCGATCGGCATCGAGCTTCGACGGTCATGGATGATCCGACACGCAGCGTCAGCGGACTCGCAGGGCTGCATCCAGGCGTCTCGTCTCGCGCCGCCGCGTCCAGCTCGCCTCCAGGCGCTCACGTGGCCGCCTCCTCGTGGGCGGACCATGCCGTCCTCACGACGGCGTCGTGTTCCGGGCCGCAAGGCGTGTTGTTCCTTGACGACGGTGCGACAGGTGTTCGAGGATGGACCCCGTTCGAGGAGGGTGCATCCGAGTGCCACCGCTCCGAGGAGCCGACCCGTCACGTCAGCCGGCAACCCGTGGCGTGCGACAGATCCCCGCGCCTCCGACCGGGGACCGACTGCTCGGCCACCAGCCCGCGTACGTCGCCGACCCCCTCGGGGCGTTCCGCCGGTGGTCCGCAGCGTACGGGGAGGCAGTTCGCCTGAGGTTCGGGCCGATTCCGGTCCTCCTGCTCACGAGCCCGGAGGCCGCCGAGGACGTGCTCGTGCACGAGGCGACGTCGTTCCGGAAGGCGCCCGTCATCCGGCACGCCGCCCGCTCCGTCATCGGCGACTCGGTCTTCACCGCCGAGGGCGAGACCTGGTCGCGCCAGCGTGCCCTCCTGGAGCCGTTCTTACGCCTCGAGCGCACGGCGGCGCATCTGCCGGTGATTGTCGAGGAGATGACGGCGACCATCGCGCGCTGGGCGCCGGGAAGCGTGATCGAGACGCTCCGCGAGACGATGCGGCTGTCGCAGCGGATCAGCGGACGCGTCATCTTCGGGGCGGACGTGACCGACGCCGACGTCGACCGAGTGGCCGCTGCGCTTGCGGTGACGGACGCCGACTTCCAGGATCGCGTCGACTCCCTGCTCCTCTACCTGCAACCCGACTGGCTGCCGACGCGTCGAGCCGTCCGGCGGCGGCGGGCCGTCGCGTCCCTCCACGAGCTGATCTACGGTCTGATCGACGCACGACGTCGACGGGCGCTCGGAGGCCCAGACCTGCTCGGCGAACTGCTTCTGCGGCAGCCGGAGATCCCCTGGCTCACCGACCGTCTCCTGCGCGACAACGCGGTGAGCCTGCTCGTCGAAAGCCGCGAGGACCCGGGACTCCTCCTGACCTGGGCGCTCTACCTGCTCGCCCGCCATCCGGAGGTGGCGGGGCGGGTCGCGGCGGAGGTGGACGCGGTGCTCGGCGACCGCGAACCGGTCGCTGCCGATCTCCCGCGTCTGGTTCTCATCGGCGACGTTCTCCGCGAGACGCTCCGGCTCTACCCTCCTGTGTACAGCACGGGTCGGCAGGCCGTCCGCGACTGCACGGTCGCCGGGATCGCGGTGCCTCGAGGCACGGTCGTCCTGCTCAGTCCGGCCGTCTTGCATCGGGACGCGGCTCGCTTCCCAGATCCCGACGCCTTCCGGCCGGATCGCTGGCGGGCCACGCCCAGCGCGTCGCTCCCGTCGGGCGCCTACGCTCCGTTCGGCATCGGCCCGCGACGCTGCCTCGGCGAGCACCTCGCGTGGATGATCGGGGTCGTCGGTCTCGCGCTCCTCCTTCGGGACCGGCGGTTCCTGCCGGCAGATCCCGCTCCGGTCGAACCGAGGATCCTCCTCAGCCTTCGGCCCTCGCGCGAGGTGATGCTCCGCGTCGAGGGTCGTCACCGAGGCGGCCGTCGGGGCAGCATGCGGGGTCGACCGCCCGATCGGATGCACTTGCCCGTGGATCGATGACCAGGCCGCCCGCGACCACGCGCCGAACGGCGTCGGACGCCGGCGACCCCGAGAGACAACGACCGGTCGCTGCGACGCTCCGTCGATCTCGCCCGAAGACTAGGGATTCCCCGGGGGCGAACACGTCGTCCACCGACCAGTATCGGATGGACCAGTCTCGCAGGGTGGGGTTGAGAACATCATGAAGCGAATGCTCAGGCGGTTTCGGGCGGTAACGGTGACAGGCCTCGTCGTGCTGAGCCTCACCGCCTTCGCAGGCGGCGTGTCAGCGGCACCGGGCCCGACTCCCAACGGGTTCATCGGAGCCTGCAACATGGTGATGTCATGGGGCGTCGGCGCCCGAGGCGGCATGGCGAACGCCATGTCGGTGGATAACGAGAATGGAAACCTCGGCATGTTCCGCGCGGTGGACGTCTCAGGCGGAAGCTGTTCATAGCGAGGCTTGCAGCGCCGGCTCGCCCCGGCGCGAGATCACGAGACGTTCAGCCGTGCCTGGTCCGGCCGTGAAGGCAGGAAGGCGCCCCGGATCGGACTCGGCGGGCGGCAGGGACCTGAGGGTCAGCGGCGGCTGGCGACGACCCCCGGGATCAGCGCGCTCCGGCGATCATGTCGCTCGCGCCCGCCATCCGGGACGCGAGCTGCGCGCGCGAGGAGATGCCCATCTTCGAGTAAACGTTGCCGAGGTGGTACTCGACGGTCTTGACGCTCACCACCAGCTCGGTCGCGATCTCGCGGTTCGTCATTCCCCAGGCGAGGAGGTGCGCGACCTCCAGCTCCTGTGGCGTGAGCCGGATCCGGTGCTCGCCGTGAGGCGCCGGGTGGAGGCCGCAGGCGGCCAGCTCTCGGTCGCAGCGTGCCAGGAACGGATCGGCCCCGAGGGAGCTGAAGCTCTGGCGGGCGGCCTCGAGCTGCGACACCGCCGCGCGCCGCGAGCCGGAGCGGCGCAGGAAGGCGCCGAACTCGAGGCTCAGGAGGCCGCTGAGGAAGGGCATCTCCAGCGGCTCGGCGCAGGCGACGCCCATCTCGAAGGCGGTGCGAGCCTGAGCCCCGCAATCCTTCGCGGCCTCGAGGGAACCGCGCGCGCGGGCTGCCGCCGCGATCCCGGAGGCCAGTTCCCGCTCGGCCGCCCGGGTCTCGAGCCATTGGAGCGCACCCTCGGCCTCGTCGAGGCGACCGAGCCGGATTAGCGCCTCGACGCGCAGGTCCTGCCAGGGAACAACCCCCGGTTCGTAGACCCCATCGGTCGGACCCATCCGGACGAGCGGCGCCAGGGCCTCGAGGACCGCTGCGGCATCGCCGCGCGCCAGCCCGACATGCGCGGTCGCCAGGCAAGCATAGGCAATGGCCGCCGGCTGGCCGAGGGCGTGGCCCGTGGTCCGGGCGGCGGCGGCGTGCGGCTCGGCGAGATCCCAACGGCCGCGGAGGCCGTGAACGGACGCCAGCATGGCGTGGGCGAACGGCAGGCTGTAGGCCGCGCCCGTGTCGGTCGCGAGCGATTCGGCGAGACCGGCGTGCACGAGGGCGTCGTCCCAGGCCCCCGTGCGGAACTCGGTTTCCGCCAGGTAGACGAGGCCCTGGAACGTGGACGGAGTCAGGTTGCCGGAGCGCACGACGTCCAGCACCTGCGCAAAGTCGCGCCGTGCGGCGGGCAGATCATCGGTCCAGATGCGGACCAGACCTCGCCAGACAACCTCATCGATGGCGAGCGGATCGGGCGCGCCGGCCGGGCCGCCATCCGGGGACATGAGGGCGAGCGCCTCGCGCGGGCGCCCGGCGATGGCCAGGCTCGAGCGGAGGAGCGACCTCGCAAGTCCGGCGAGCGGCGACGAGGGCGGCGCCACCTCCAAGGCTGTTCGTCCCCACCGGATGCCGTCCGCTCCGCGAGCGTCATTGATGGCGAGGAAGCCGAGCTGGCCGGCAATCATGGTCGCCAGGTCCGGTTGCCGCTCGCGATCGCACAGCGAGAACGCTTCTTCGAGCAGGACACGAGCGGCGGCCGGGTGACCCATCAGGACCTCGAGGTAGCCGAGAACGTACCCGCGGTCGGCGCTCGGCGGGTACGAGGCGATCTCATCGCGCCAGGGGATCGCCGCGGCAACGTCGAGTCCCACCAGCATGAGCCTGGCGGCCTGGAGCACCCGGTGCTGGCGCTCGTATGGGTCCAAGTGCGCGGCCGAGAGCAGATGGGCGGCCGCTTCCGCCCGGGCCCCCCGTGCGGCGGCCGCGGCGGCCGCGGTGACCAGTTCCTCCGCGAGCTCAGGATCCTCGGGCCCCGCGGCCGCCACACGGTGCGGCAGCGCCGCGTCTCCTCGCAGCAGCTCTGCCGCGCGACTGTGCAGGGCTGCCCGGCGTGCCGGACCGAGGTCGCCGTAGACCGCGGCGCGGACCAGAGGGTGGGGGAACGAGAGGCGGGTGCCGACTTGATCGCTGTCGACCTGGAGAAGGCCGGCCGACGCCGCCTCCTCGAGCGCTTCCATCGGATCGCGAGGGCTTCCGGCGAGCCGGAGCGCCGTTGCGAGCGAGCACCGTTGACCGAGCACGGCCGCCGCCACGACGAGGTGTTGCGTTGCCGGCGAGCATCCGGCCAACCGACCGAGCACCAGGATCGCGTACGAGGACGGGGCCGGCAGGGCACCGAACCGGTCGAGACTGGCGAGCTCGACTTCACGCATCAGGGCAATGGCATGGAGCGGAGAACCGCCGGTGTGTTCCCGCAGCCGGCGACCGGCTCGAGCGGAGAGCGTTTCCCCGGTCACGGCGGCTGCGAGCGCCTGGAGGTCGGGGACGTCGAGCCCCTCCATCCGCAGCCGCGTCCCGCCCGGCCCGTCGAGCAGCCGGCGGAGGCCCTCGGGGAGCATCGCGTCGTCGCCGGCGCGAACGCAG
>JAJYGO010000342.1:5986-6967 GCA_021785115.1 Chloroflexota bacterium
CCCGACGATGATGTCGGTCGCGATGCCGGCGTTCGGCAGACGCGCGCGGATGCGCGCGATCAGTGCGCGGTAATCGTCCACGGTGTAGCCGCGCTTCATTTTCTTGAGCATCGCGTCGTCGCCGGCGCGAACGCAGATGACGCTGAGCACCTGGTCGGAGCGCAGCCGGCGAAGCGCGAACGTGAGCGCGGCGAGGGAGAGAGAATCGGCCCACTGCGTATCGTCCACGTACAGGACGGCCGGGGAGCCATGCTGCAACTCGCCGAGCAGGCCGAGGAGCTCTGTGCCCACGGCCATCGGGTTGGGAACGGGTCCCTGCCCGCGGACCACGGCGGCGAGCTGCCGGGATAGTGGGGACTCCGTTCCGTCAACGAGCCGTTCGAGCACGCCGAACGCGAGCTGGCTCTCCGCCTCGTCGCCTTCGGCGTGGAGGACCAGGGCGCCCCGAACGTCGGCGAGGAACCTTCGGACCAGGGCGGACTTGCCGATACCGGACGGCCCCTCCACCAGCACCACCCGCGCCTCGGCCGCTCGGGCGCGCTCGAGCTCGGAGGCCAGGACGTCGAGCTCCATCCCACGTCCGACGAAGCGGTCTTCCATCCCGCGCGTCCTCTCCGGGCGTCTTCGCCAGCGTTCGAAGACTACGACGCCTCCGCAGGCGTGGGTACAGTATTCCGCCTTCGGACGACAAGATTGAGGCGGTGAGCGCATCGGACCGTCAGCGGGCGGCTGATCCAGTGGCCGACCCCGGCCACAGGCCGTGCCGTGGTGTCGCCGGAGTCCTCACGGGGCCGTTCAGCGGCATCCGCGTCTCTCGACCCCGAACCGGGCTGAACGGCTCCCCCCTTGGGGCCGCGCAACTCTGGCGCACGCCATATCCAACGCCGACGTTGTGGACGCGTCAGGTGATGGTCGCGCATCACTATGATGGTCGCGCATCACTCGTGCGCGAGAGGGACCCGCGTGGAGACTCCGTTCCTG
>JAJYGO010000186.1 GCA_021785115.1 Chloroflexota bacterium
GCCTGGCCATCGAGATGGCCCCCTACGGGATCACGGTCAACGCGATCATGCCCGGCATGACCAAGACCGACATGCTGGTCGACTCGTTCGAGGCGCGAGGATTGAACCTCGACGACATGCTCGGGCTGATCCCATCAGGACGGTTCGCAATGCCGGCGGATCACGCCGCCCTGGTCGGGTGGTTCGCATCCGACCAAGCGGAGCAGGTCACCGGCCAGCTGGTTTCCGTCGACGGTGGCCAATCGCAGCTGATGCCGCTGCAGGTGGCCCCCGCGACCCCCGGCGCGCGCGCCGCGACGCCGACCGGAGCCGATCATCCCTGACGCCCGCACGGCAACCCGCCGCACTCACGAGACCTGGAGCGAGCGATGTCGGAGTCGAATACGAGAGCCGGCCGTCGTCGAGCCGACGAGCCCATCAGCTCGCGCCGCAGCGCGGTCGGGGTCGCGGCGCTGACCGCGTACGCCACGGCTGCTGGGGTCCGGGACCCACAGCTCTCGGTCGCCGTCGGCGCCCCAACCGAGAGATCGCTGCCCGAACTCGGGTTTCACATCGGCAGGATCGCGCCGTTGCCCGATCAGGCGGTCGATCGGATCCGTTCGCTTGGCCCCAGCCACGTCCGCGTGGATGTGCGTCTGCGGGCCGACGGGTGGGAACGGGATCTGTTCGCCGCGTCCGAACTCGCTCGCCGCATCGGCTGCCGTCTCGAACTGGGGGTCCGCTGGGATGGCGACCTGGATAGCGGCGCGGTCAGCGACCTGGTGCAGAGCGTGCCCGGCGACGGCATCCTGCGTCGCGTGCTGGTCCTGGGTTCCGGAACCTCTATTGCGCGCCGCGCTGACCAGCAGCTGATCCGCGATCTGGCGCGGGCGCGGTTTCCCGATGTCGATGTGCTCGCCTCGGCCGGTGGCGACTTCGTGATCCTCAATCGGGGCTGGGAGGAGATCGGGGGCGCGGACGGTGTGTCCTACGCGATCCAGGCACAGGTCCACGCTTCGGACGACCTGTCCGTGATCGAGAGTCTCGACGGCCAGGCGGCCACGGTCATCACCGCTGTCGCGAAGGGAGGTGGCCTGACGGTCGCAGTCAGCTCAGTCTCCCTCGGTGCCGGCGGCCCGGATGATGCGCCCGATCCGCGCCAGCCATCGCTTTTCGGCGCGTGCTGGGTCCTGGGGAGCATCTCCGCGCTTGCCGGGGCCGGCGCTCAATCCGTGACGTACGTGGGACTCGTCGGTGCGGCCGGCCTGGTCGATGGCGGCAGCGCGAACGACCTCGGCGATCGCCGCGCCGGCAGCCTCGTATTCCCCGCCTACCACGTGTTCGCCGACCTCGCCGACCTCGCCGACGTGCCGTCGGTTCGCCTGCTCGCGACAACGACGACTGGCGATCTGCCCAGCGCGGTCCTCGGCGTGGCCTCCGACCGTCGCGTCCGCCTCCTCGTCGGCAACCTGTCCAGTCGGGCGGTGCACGCCGTGATCTCGGGCCTCGGCCCTGGACCCGTCACTCAACGACTGCTCGGCTCATCAACCGCGTCGGATGCGTGCCGCGATCCCGAGCGATTCCGATCCGCCTCGGTCGAGCGGCCGACGATCGACGGGCAGATCACGATCGACCTGGAGCCGTTTGCGATCGCGACGATCAGCCAGCATCCTGGCTGACGAGAGGTCAGGTCGGCAGCTGACGAACCCGCATCGAAAGCGACTGCCGGAGGTTGTCGCCGGACCGCGCCATCCGGGGCCTCGGGAGCGCGAGCGGCGTCGAGTAGATCTTGAACGACGCGTCAGTCCAGTTCCGTTGGTCCTCCATTTCGAACAGGTCGCCGGCGAATCCGAACTCGATCTCGTGGTCGCCGGGGAGCGCAATCCCCAACCGCTCGAATGCAGGAAACAGCGGCAAGATGAGCTCGCCCTCGATCAACTGTGGTCCGATCAGCTCGGGCAGCGCTCCCGACGTGGCCCCCGACGGTCCGACGGCAACGTAGCGGGCACCAGCGTATCCAGCGGGTGGCAGCAGGACGCAGATGCCGATCCGGTTGTAGCCGAAGTCGGACCGGCAGGTCCCGCTCATCGTGTACTCGAGACCGGCGGCACTGCCGGTGATGCCGATGGTGCAGTCGAAGGCAAGTGGCTCGGCCGAGTGCCCCAGATCTGCGGACACCTCCAGACCATCGGCTCCCTGGTTCACGTCGATCCCCCGCAGGGAGGGTTCGATCGTTTCCCAGGCCGGATCACGAACCGCCACGTGGATGCGCCGGATGATCTCGAGCTTACCCACGCAGAGATAGCGCAACTCGGCGCCGAGCAGTACGGCCGTGAAAGGGCCGAATCGGACCAGCCGGCCTTGCGGAGGGGGATCGCCCGACCCGTGCTCGATACTCCGTAGCCACGATGGCCCGTCGGGCGTCGAGATCGGGCCTCCGGGTCCCGCGAGCGCGCCGTCTGGCTGACCCTGCGGCTCGTGCCTGGTCACGCGACCTCCTTCACGGGCGGAGTCGGGAGTTGACCCGACGAACCCGTGAGGAACTCGGGGGGGACCCCGGCGATCAGGAGCACGTTGCCAAATGGCGTGTACTCGCCCGTTCGAACCACGGCCTTGGCATCCCGTACCCGATCCTTCAGCTCCGACTGTCGGACGCGACGACCCGGGACGCCATGCAGGACGCTCTCGATCTCAGCGAGCAGCATCGGGTTCTCCGTCGTCATCTCTTCGGCCACCTCGTATCCCTCCACCGCCAGCTCAGTGAGCACGGCCACGAGCACCTCGGTGAGCCGAGGCAGGTTCGGCCGGACGGCGAGATCGATGCGGTGGGCATCGCGCGGGACTGCGTAGCCGGCGTCCACGAGCGCGAGTGTGTCGGTGTGCCCGATGCCGGCCACGGCAGCCGACAAACCCTGATGGAGCAGTGACGTCTTCTTCATTGCTCATCCTCCCGAGTGAGCGCCCGATCCCGGCGGCTCCCGCCTCGAAGTCCGACGGTCGCTACGAGGCAAGGATCTGCAATTGGACCTGGGATACGTGATGCGCGTCGTGGGCGAGGACAAACGACGCCGCACGCCGCTGAGATGGCGCGGCCATCGACGGAGCGACCTCCACCTGCGGGTTGATCTCGAAGCGCGGGAAGGATCCGG
Organism: Chloroflexota bacterium; assembly: GCA_021785115.1. The sequence goes on from JAJYGO010000186.1 coordinate 3,129, forward strand.
CCGTCACGTGCACGCGAAGTCTCGATCCTGCCTTGATCCGGACGGCCGTCGACCCGAGCTCGACCTGGATCAGGCGGAAGCCGGCCGAAGGCCAGCCCCCGATCTCGACCCTGACGATCCCCTCGACGACGTTCACGGACCGACGGCCCTCGACCACGCACAGCCGGGCGACGATGTCCGCCGTCGGCGCATCCGAGTTCATCCACAGGCGGGCCACCACGGGCCCGACCGCGAGCAGGTCGTGCGCCACCGGACGGCTCGTGTAGATGAGCACGTCGCGACGCTGCTCGATAAGCGCCTGATCGTGCGGTCCGATCGGCGAAACCTCAGGGAAGCAGCACGACCTGCCCCCGAGGCTCGGGACGGGTGCCGCCGCGTCGTAGGCAAACCAATCGGGACTCCCGCGCCCCGTCACATCCTGCTCTCCATCCGCGATCATCCGGCCGTTCCCGCCGACTGAGGCGGCATCGCCGTCGCTTCCGAGGTGCCAGATCAGGGGGCGGGTCGGTGTCGGCGGCCAGCTCGGGGCCTCCCGCCAGGCGTTGTCGCCAAGAACGAAGTACCGGACACTCGGCCCTTGTGCCTTCCGAGCCTGCCCGGCCGACAGGTGCCGTCGGAAGAAGGCGACCTGGGCGTCGTCGACGATCTTGCGGTCGGCATCCTCGCCGAAATCGCCGTCTCCGATCCGGGCTCCCCAGGGGACATGTGACCAGGGTCCGACCAGAAGCTGTTGCTCCGCTGCGTCCTTGCGGCTCGCGAGGCCTGCGTACGTGTCCAGCGCGCCATCGAGAAACGCGTCCCACCAGCCTGTCACATGCAGAGCTGGAACCTCGATGAGCTGGCGCTGGGCCCTTGCACTGACCGTGTCCCACCAGGGGTCGTCAAGCCGATGTTCGAGCCACGACCGATAGAACGATGTCTCCAGCGCATCGGGGAGTAGCCGAGAGGGTGCCTCGGTGCCATACCAGCCCAGCGGGTCAGCCAACCGGCTGCGAAGCTCGCGCTCGAGCGCGGTGTTGCCTGATCGGCGCGCAGATTCGAGAGCAAGGCTGGCGGCCCACCATGCCGCGAATGCGATCTCGAATACCCCGTCCGTGAAGAGCATCCCGCCGCGAAGATCGAAGGGGCTGATCGCCGGGCAGATCGCCCGCAGCGAGGGCGGCCTTGTCGCGGCCGCCAGCAGCTGGGCGTAGCCGCCGTATGACGCGCCGTACGTTCCGACGTGCCCAGTCGACCCCTCGAGTCCCGCTGCCCATTCAATGGTGTCGTGGCCATCGGCGGCTTCGTTGACAAACGGTTCGAATGTGCCTTCAGAGTCGTAGCGCCCCCGAACGTCCTGGACGACGACGATGAACCCTTGCTGCGCGTACCAGGCCGGATGCGCCAGGTTCGCCTGCGTGCCAAACCCACGTCCGTACGGGGTCCGCAGCACCAGGACGGGGAGAGGGCGATCCTGGATCCCGGGCCGGTAGATGTCGGCAATCAGCTGACAGCCATCGTGCATCGACGCACGGACAGCCCGCTCGATCGTGAGACCCGGGAGCTGCATGCCACGCCCTCAGCGGATCGTATGGCCGCCGTCGGCGACGAACATGGCGCCCGTGGAATAGGTGGACTCATCCGAGGCCAGGTGCACGGCGAGGCCCGTGTATTCCTCGGGCTGGCCGACGCGCCCCAGCGGAATGCCCGCGATGATCGTCGCCCTCATGGCCTCGTCGGCAAGGAGGCCCGAGATCAGAGGGCCGTCGGTGGCGCCGGGCACCAGGGTGTTCACGCGGATTCCGTCCGCGGCATAGTCGGTCGCGAGCACGCGAGTGAGGGAATGCACACCTGCCTTGGAGGCGGAATAGGCAGTATACGAGCGCCCGGATCCGCAGATCCCGGTCGGTGATCCGATGTTCACGATCGACCCGCCCCCGGACGCGAGCATCGCGCGGAGGGCGTGCTTGCAGGTCAGGAAGACACCGGTGAGGTTGATCGATATGGTCTGATCCCAGATCTCAAGGGGCAGTTCGTGTGCCCGGCGATCCTGCCCGTGGAGCTGGACGGCCGCCGAAGTCACGAGGATGTCCAGGCCGCCAAACTCCTCGACCACGCGCTGGATCGCGGCGGCGATGCTTGCCTCGTTCGCGACGTCCGCCTGGATGGCGATGACCCCGTCCGCTTCCGCGGCAAGGGTGTCCAGGGACGACTGGGTTCGACCGATCGCCGCGACTCGCGCACCCTCGCGCGCGTACCGGAGGGCGATGGCCCGTCCGATCCCACTGCCCGCCCCCGTCACGGCCGCCCGCTTGCCGGACAGTCGACCAGACATCGAAACCTCCTGGAATGGGTAACCGGGCCCGGGGAGGAGCTCTCGGGCCCGGTTGGTGATGCGCGAATGCGCTACTTCTGCGCGGCTAGGACCTGGTCGACGTTGTCCTTGGTGACCATCACGAGGCCCGTATCGAGATACCGGGGGATCGTGCTGGTTCCCCACTTGTCGAGCCCGGCGATCGTGAAGTTGTTGTGATTGAAGTCGTACAGCATCTTGACCGCGTAGTACGTGAAGAGCTCGCGCTTCTGGATGACGATGGCGGTGACCTTCCCCTCCTTGACGGTCTGGAAGAACTGCGGCGACTGTTCCATTGCCGTGACGGTGAACTGGCCGGCCTTGTGTGCCTCGTCGAGGGCGGTCACGATGCCAGCGCCGCTCTCGGAGTCGAAGCCGGCGAAGCCGGTCAGGTGGGGATAGGCAGCCAGCAGGGCAGCCGTCTGCGTAGCCGCCTGATCCGCCGCGCCGCCGTCGTCTTCGTTGGCGACGACCGTGATGCCCGTGCCCTGGAGCGTGGCATCGAAGCCGTTGCGGGCGGCCGTCATGTTGTCTGCGTTGATGATCGACAGCGTGGCGACTTCACCCGTCGTCAGGCCGCGGGCTTTGAGGTCGGCGATCTGGGCGAGAGCCTGCTGGACGCCGATGTTGTACCAGTTCGTGCCGATGAACGCCAGGCGATCCGAATTCGGGAGATCGGCATCGTCGGTGACCGTTGGAACCTTCTCGGCGATGCACTTGTTGACGGACGCGTCCTCCGACGGGTCCCACCCGACGACGATGACACCGGCAGGATGGGTGGCGCACACCGTGTCGATCGTCGAGATGAACGCGGCAAGATCGATGTCCGTCGGGCCGGCGATCTTGACCTTGACGCACAGATCCTTGGCGGCCAGGGCGAGGCCCGGATAATCATGGGCAACGAACAGAGGAAGCGTGGAGTTCTGGGAAATCCAGTAGTACGTTTCGTTCGAGAACGCGGGATTACATGCGGCTGCAGCGCCGGCTGAAGATGCCGCAGCGCCGGGCGGAGAGCCAGTCGCTGTGGAACTCCCACATGCACCGACCGCGAGCATCGTGGCCGCGGCCAGCACCAGGAACGTACCGACACGGTTCCTTGAGCGCATTGAGTCCTCCTCGTGGATTGGCCGGTCGATGAGCCGGCTAGACGCCCGGGGTTAGGTCCACTCTCCTCCTCCAGCGCTCGATGGGCCACCTGGCCTCTGTGTCAACGCCCGCGACGTGCGAGCAGGTCAGAAGAGACGGCCACGAGCAGAACGACGCCGATCACGATCCCCTGCCAGAACACGTCCACCTGTGAGATGATCAGTGCGTTCTGCACGGTGGCGATGAACACGACCCCGAGGAACCCGCCGACGACGGTGCCCTCGCCGCCCTTCAAGCTGGCTCCGCCAAGGACGGCAGCGGTGATGATGCTGAGCTCCACGCCGGTGCCAGCGGTCACGACGGCCGCATCGAGCCGTGACGCGCTCAGCA
>JAJYGO010000403.1 GCA_021785115.1 Chloroflexota bacterium
CTCGCCTGGACATGGTGCACGCCTACCTGCGACAGGCCCATCAGAACTCGTGACCTCGTGTGTGAGTCTGTGACTCGGGCGTAGCTTCGCATACGGCGACGAGACGGTGTGGACCCTTGTTGGGCCGGCCACACGAGAGTCCTAGTCCAGCGTGTACGGTTGCCCCATGTCGGAGGCGCGTGACCTGCTCGCGGAACCCGAAGATGTCCCCGTCCACCGTGGCTTCGTCGCTCTGACCCGGCATTCCATCGTCTTCGCGCTCGGGGCGATCGCCGGCAAGGCCGTCGGACTCGTGATGCTTCCGGTGCTGACTCGGATCCTCGGCCCGGCACAGTACGGCAGCCTGGACGTGCTCATGTCGCTCGGATCCGCAGCGACCGCGACGCTCCTGCTGGGACTGGACGTCGGCGCGCTGCGCCTGTACTTCGACCAGCCCGACGATCGCTCGCGCCGTACGCTCTTCGCGACGTGGCTGACGATCGGCCTCGGGGTGTCCGGGGTTGCGGCCATTCTGATCCTGTGGCAGGCGCCGTCGATCAGCGGCCTGCTGTTCCATGACAGTGCGTTTCACCTGGGAGTCGCGGCGGTTGCGGTCGTCGTCGTCGCCCAGACGGTGCAGGTCGTCGTCCTGACCGCGCTTCGAGCCGAGGGTCGTCCGTGGGTTTACGCCCTGGTCAGCGGCGGCGTGCTTGCGCTCTACGGCGTTCTCGCGGTGCTGCTGTTGGTCTGGTGGCGCGCAGATGCAATCGCCGTCATGTGGGCGTGGGCGATAGCGCTTGTCGTCTCGTCGGCAGCGGGAATGACGGTCCTTGGAGGCAATGTCCGGAGCCAGCCTTCGCGTGACGTGGCGCTACGGCTGTTCCGCCTCGGCCTTCCATTGGCACCGGGGGTCACGGCAACGCTGGTGGCCGACTTTGCCAACCGTGCGATCCTGCTGGGGGCGCGCGGGCCTTCGGAGGTCGGTTTCTACACAGTTGCCGTGCGATTCGCCTCCGTCGCGGCGCTGGCCCTCACTGGCTTCCAGCTTGCATGGCAACCACATGCCTTCGCGCTCGGGACGAGCGCCGCCGCGCTCTCGAGGATCGGGAATGACGGGCGACGGATCGTCTCGATGGTGGCGATCCTTGTTACCGCCGTCGCGGCGCTCGGGCCAGAGCTGATCCAGACCGTCGCCGGGCGTCCGTACGACTCGGCGGTTCCTGCTCTCGGGTTCAGCCTGATCGCGACTCTTGGAACGGCGCTCTTTCTCGTCGAGTCGCTTCCGAGCATCATCGCGAGAGAGACCAGGGATGTCGGGCTCGCAATGGGAATGGGCGTCGGGCTCGCGCTGGCACTCAACCTCGCGCTGGTGACCTCGGCCGGTAGCACAGGGACGGCGGCGGCCGTCGCAACTGGACAGCTCACCTCCGCGGGCATCGTGGCCATACTGGGCAGGAGAAGATTGCGAATCCAGTTCGGCAGTCTTCGTCTCGTCTCGATCGTAGTCGCGACCATCGGCGTCGTGCTGGCGGTGACGATTGCTGCTCCGGATGCTTCTCTGGGGGTCCGGGTTGTCACCGTCCTCGCCGTCTGCATCATGGTGCTGCTACTTGAACGGGCACGGACGGGACCTGCCATTGCGACGGCTGAGTAACGCACTGAGCGGTCCCATCCGAGGCCGCGTGCCGGTCGCGCGGAGCCGACTGGCGGGTAGTCCTCCCCCGTCCTGTCTCTTCGCCTCGTTGCCCCTACTCCGCTCGCACCTGGCCGCCGCGGCCTCCACGAAGCTGGGGTGACGCGAATGACGCTCTGGCAGGCCGCGCAGCGGGCCGCCGCGGGGGTGCTCCTCGTGGTCACCGGCCCGCTCATCGTGGCGCTCGCGCTAGCGATCCGGGTCGATACGCCGGGGCCGGCATTCTTCACCGGAGTGCGCGTTGGCCGCGGCGGGGCGCCATTCCGGATTCACAAGCTAAGGACGATGGGGTGGACTCCAGATGCACCGGGAGCGGCAATCACCTCGCATGCCGACCCTCGCGTCACCCGCATCGGTCGGTTCATCCGACAGACGCACCTCGACGAATTGCCTCAGCTCTGGGACGTCGTGCGAGGAGAGATGCTCCTCGTCGGCCCGCGGCCGGAGGCGCCCGAGTACGTCGACCTGCAAGACGACCGGTGGCGGCGGATTCTCGCGGTCCGGCCTGGGATCACGGGCCCGACGCAGCTCGCCTTTCGCGACGAGGCTCGGCTGCTCGACCACTCGGATCCTGACGCGACCTACCGTTCTCTGCTGCTGCCGGCCAAGATGGAATCGGATCTTGCCTACGTCGAGCGACGGACGTGGCGAACGGACATCGAGTGGCTTGGGCGGACATGGATGTCGCTGCGAGACGGAGGCCCGTGGTGAGCGCAGGATCCACTGCAGCGAACGATGGACACGAATTGCGCCCTGCTCCCGACCGCGCGCCGCAGGCCAGATCTTCGGTGTCGGTCGTCATCCCTGCGAAGAACGAGGCACGGACGATTACTCGCTGCCTCGAGGGCGTAGTGGCATCCCTCCCGGCCGACGGCGAGGTGATTGTCGTGGACGGGGCGTCGTCGGACGCCACTCGCCAGCTAGTTCTGACTTTCGCCGAGCGTGATCCCCGCGTCAGGCTCGTGCACAACCCGACCGGCATCACGCCGCGGGGGCTGAACGCCGGGATCCGCGCGTCCGTGGGCACCGTAGTCGTGCGTATGGACGCCCATTCCCGGCCGCCTGCGAACTACATCCCGCGGCTCTTGGCGTTACTCCAGGCAACGGGCGCGTGGAACGTGGGCGGCATTCAGGTGCGCGAAGGCGAAGGTGTGATGGGCCGCGCCGTCGCTGCCGCGACGTCGAGCCCGATCGGCATCGGAGACTCGGCACTGCTGACGGATCAGTCCGGGCGCGTGGAGACGGTCTACCTTGGATGTTGGCCGCGGTGGGTGTTCGACCGCGTCGGGCTCTTCGACGAGGAGCTGGAACGGAACCAAGACGACGAGCACAACGACCGCATCCTTGAGGCCGGCGGCCTAATCTACTGCGATCCAACCGTCCGGATCGCATATCAGGCTCGCTCAACGCTCCGCGCTCTCTTCCGTCAATACAGGCAGTTCGGCACGTGGAAGGTGCGCGTGTTTCAGAAGCATCCGCGCGCGCTCAGGATGCGCCACGTCGTCCCCGCCGCATGGGTAGCGTTCCTGAATGTCGGGCTGGTGAGCGCGGTCGCATCACCGGCGGCACGTGTGGTTCTTGTCTCAGGGGTCGGCGCGTACGGCCTGATCATTGGGCGCGAGGCACGGCGCCTCAGCAAAGCAGACACGCCAACGTCGGCAATCTTCGCCGCCCTGGCGACGATCCATGCCGCGTACGGCCTCGGGCTCTGGTGGGGGCTCATCAGGTTCAGGTTCCGCCGGCGCCGCGGATCAGACTGACTGCTGATTGCCCAGTTCGGACACGCGGTCATACATCGCCGCGAGCGTCCGAAGCTGCCGCTCCCATGTGACCGGGCGCACGCGCTCCCGCGGTGCGGGGTCGCCCGACTGGCAGCGTGTCACGGCGACGATGGCTTCCGCGAGCTCATCCTCCGACGGATCCATTGATACGACGACCCCGATGGTCTCGTCTACCCACTGTCTGTTGGCGGGCAGGTCGTTCACAATGGGCACGAGGCCGGCCGCGAGCCCTTCGAGGAGGGCCGCGCTCGTCGCGTCGCTTCGAGGAACCGATACGAGGACTGATGACGCGAGCAGCCGGCGGTGCAGTTCCGGCTGCGAAAGATGACGGGTGAACTCCACGGTCGGATCGCCACCGGCCGCCGCGCGCACGCGTGCTTCATCTGAGCCTGAGCCGGCAACCACGAGCCGCCAGCGCTCCATGACCTCCGGCCTGCTGCGGCGGGCAAGTTCATATGCCCTTACGACCAGGTCGACCCGCATGTCGGGATCGAGACGACGCGAGCTCACGATTACTGGCCGCGCCTCTCGTTCACCGCTGACCAACTCCTCGGGGGGGCCAAAGACGAACTCGGCCACCGGAGTCGAAGGGGCAAGGGACCGAGCTTCCTCGATCAGGTCATCGCTGTCGCCGGTGATCACATCGGCGCTGCGGAGAGCCAGAGCCGCCATCAACCGGCGTGCGGGATTGGCCCGCGCCGTCACGAGCAGGTCGGTACCCCAGGCAGTCTGGACGAGCGGAACATGGCGTCTGAGGAAGCTGGCCATGCGCGTTGCTCCGGCGGCCATCAGGCCGTAGCTCGACACGTAGTGGGCGTGGACCACGCGTGGGCGGCGCGCGACGATGAGCCGCGCCAGCGACGGGATGGCCAGTGCATACCTGGCGTCGACGTTTGCCGGGAGGGTACCCAGGCGGTGCAATGTAACTCCACCGATCGGGTCACCCTGGAAGCCTGCCACCTCGATGCGCAAACCCGCTGCCGTTAGCCCGGACGCGAGTCGGCGGACATGCACACTCGACGCGTCGCCGACGAGCAGGATCGGCGAAGGAGTGGGCCGGCCTCCGTTCAATTGGCCGCCATCGGGGCCTTCGGGTCCGGCGACATCGCCTCGGGATCCGTTGCCAACTCGATTGGGCGCGCGGGCGAGCCAACGACCGTAATCCTTGGGGGGACCGGCCGCGTTACCACTGCCCCTGCGCCGACAACCGCTTCGTCACCGATCGAGCACCCGGCGAGCACAATCGCTCCGGTTCCGAGGAATGCGTATGAGCCGACAACCGTGGCGCGGTGGACGGTGCCGATTCGATCAGCGGTCGGGCTTTGGTGGGAGGATCCTGCGTCCTGATGCGTGTGAACGGCCACGCGTGCTGCCAGGACGGCGCCGCGCCGGATTGTGAGTTGATCGACAAGATCGAGGAGGACATCAGCGCCGACGTAGCAGTCACGCTCGATAGTCAGGTTCCGCCAATCGGCGTTGATCACGCGAAGCGGGTGCACGCGGACGTCTGCTCCAACCTCCGCGCCGAACGCGCGCATGAGCAAGGCCCGCGCCCTTGGCGGCATGGGGAGCGTGAGCAGCCAGGGCCGAAAGCCCCACTCCATCAGCTTCAATACCTCGTATCCGACGCAGACGTGCCGCCCCTTCCCGCGGAGTCGCGGTCAAGACAGAGCGATGCTACGCTGCGCTCGACTGGCTCACCAGTGCTTCGACGTCGGCTGGCCAGCGCCTCGACGTCACGGGAACCCGCTCCCCGCGTCGCCGATAGATCCTGCGGTCCCCGCACACCCTAAACTCCAACGCGTGGTTCGATCTGGCCCTGCCTTCCATCGCCCTTCGCTCGACATGTTCGCGCGGGGCCGGTACCTGTTCGGAGCGGACCTCCTGATCGGGGCCTTCGCGATCATCGGTGCGATGGTCCTGCGCTTCGACACGCTGCGGTTCGAGTCGACCATCCTCATCTACTTCCCGGCCGCGCTGTTCCCATTGCTCGTCCGGCCGCCCTTGAACGTCTACTCAGGGCTGTACCGACGGGCATGGGCGTACGCAAGCGTCGGGGAGCTCGTGCGAATCACCGTGACGGTGCTGGCGGGGTCGCTGTTGGGCCTCGCCCTGTTCTACCTGGTGCTGGTACCGCTGCATGTGGCGGGGACCGTCACGGCGGCGGGACGATTTCCACGTTCGTTCTTCGTGCTCGAGGGGCTGCTTGCGCTCGCCGGGTACGGCGGAGTCCGGTTCCTCATCCGCGCCGCCACGGAGTGGCAGCCGCGAGCTCAAGCGTCGCCAAACGGTGACGCGGTCCCGGCGCGTGTCCCGACGCTCGTCTATGGGGCGGGAGAGGTCAGCGCCACCGTCCTCCGGACGATTGCCCAAGCTCGCGACGGCCTCGGGATGCGGGTCGTGGGCCTGATCGACGACGACCCGAGGAAGCGCAATCAGATCCTCCGGGGCACTCGCGTATTGGGCGGCGTCGACGTGCTCCCGGTGGTCGCTGCCGCGACCGGGGCGCGCCGCCTCCTTATCGCGATGCCGATGGCGCCGGGGCCTGTGGTTCGCCGAGCGGTGGAGGAGGCCACGAAGCTTGGGCTGGAGGCACGGACGGTACCCCCACTTGGCGATCTGGTCTCCGGACGCGCCAGCGAAGCGGCGATCCGAGAGGTCAGCGTGGAGGACCTGCTGCGCCGGGAGCCCGTCGCGATCGACGAGCTCGGGCTGCGTGAGCTGGTGGCCGGGCAGACAGTGCTGGTCACAGGGGCAGGCGGCTCGATCGGGTCGGAGCTGTCGCGGCAGGTGTTCGAGCTCGATCCGGCGCGGCTCGTACTGCTCGATCGGGCGGAGGGTTCGCTATACGACATCGAACGTGAGCTCTCGCTCCTCGGGAACCGCGACTCCGGGACCGCGGTGCGTGGGGGTCGCCCGCGGGCCGAGCTCGTGACCCGACTTGTCAATGTCGCGAGCGCGCCCGCCATGCACCGCGTGATGGCCGCCGACCGGCCGCTCATGGTGCTGCACGCGGCGGCGTACAAGCATGTTCCGATGATGGAGCATCACCCGGCCGACGCGGTGTACACGAACATCGGCGGGACAATGACCGCCGTGGATGCGGCCATCGAGGCCGGTGTGCGGCACTTCGTGCTCGTGTCGACGGACAAGGCCGTGAGCCCCACGGGCGTCATGGGCGCGACGAAGCGGCTTGCCGAGTTCATGGTGGCGGACGCGGCCGCTCGCTCGGGGTTGCCGTACGTGGCCGTGCGGTTCGGCAACGTGCTCGGGTCGTCGGGGAGCGTGGTCCCCCTGTTCCAGCGGCAGCTCGCCCAAGGCGTGCCGCTGACCGTGACCCATGCGGACATGACGCGCTTCTTCATGACGATCCCGGAGGCCTCACGCCTGATCCTGCAGGCGGTGCTCTTCGGATGCCCGGGCGACCTCTTCGTGCTCGACATG
>JAJYGO010000219.1 GCA_021785115.1 Chloroflexota bacterium
GACACGATCGCAGCTCCGCTCGACCTCCGGGAGGTTGTGCGAGGAGAGGAAGAGGGTCCGCCCGGCGGCCCGGGCGTCGGCCACGAGAGCCAGGAACTCGCGCTGCATCAGGGGGTCCAGCCCTGACGTGGGCTCGTCCATCACCAGCAGAGGCTCGTGCCCCATGAAGACCTGGACGACCGCCACCTTCTGCCGGTTGCCGCGCGAGAGCTTGCGGATGTGCACGGCCGGATCGAGCTCGAGCCGCTCGGCGACCGGCCGCCACGCCCCCTTCGGCAGGCCGCGAAGGGTCGCCAGGTAGTCGAGCTGCTCGGCGGCCGTGAGCTCGCCCAGGTAGCCGGGATCGCTCGGCAGGTAGGCCATCGTTCGGTGGACCTGCGGAGCCCGTGCCCACGTGTCGAGCCCGAAGATCCGGGCCGAGCCCGACGTCGGCCGGATGGCCCCGGCCAGCAGCCGGATCGTGGTCGTCTTCCCGGCGCCGTTGGGGCCAAGGAAGCCGAAGACCTCGCCTTCGGAGATCGCGAACTCCACGTCGACGATCCCCCGCCGGGATCCGTACGACCGTGTCAGCGCGGTCGTCTCGATGACGTTGGGCATGCTGACCACCGTCCCTGCGCCGCCCCGGGGGCGGTCGCGCGCATGGAGACGCCCGCTGCCCCGGCACTGCGCGCATCCGGGGCGCCGACCGCGCGGCGTCGACCGGACAGGCTGAGCCCACGCGTGGAGCCGTGACAGGGCCCTTCGGCCCGATCGACCGGACACTGGTCACGCATGAGTCGGGGTGACTTCCGGCCCCTGCAGCGGCGTTGTACGCTCTGGGCGTGCTGACGATCGACACGATCCGGCGTGCGCCCAAGGTGCTCCTGCACGATCACCTCGACGGTGGGCTGCGTCCTGGCACCCTCGTCGAGCTGGCGCGGGACGTCGGGTACCGCGGGCTGCCGACCGAGGACCCGGGGGAGCTCGCCGGGATCATCCGGCGGGGCGCGGACCGCAAGAGCCTCGAGCTGTACCTCGAGACGTTCGCGCACACGGTCGCGGTCCTGCAGACGCGCGACGCGCTCATCCGCGTGGCCGCGGAATGCGCCGAGGACCTTGCGGCCGACGGGATCGTCTACGCCGAGGTACGGCACGCGCCCGAGCTGTCGACCGAGCGCGGGTTGTCGCTCGACGAGGTCGTGGAGGCGATCCTGGAGGGTTTCCAGCGGGGCAGCGAGGGGCACGGCATCACGGTCCGCTTCATCGCGACCGCCATGCGCACGGCGGCGCGCTCCCTCGAGATCGCCAGGCTCGCGGTCCGCCACTGCGACGAGGGCGTGGTGGGCTTCGACATCGCAGGTGCGGAAGCCGGCTTCCCGCCGAGCCGGCACCTGGATGCCTTCCAGCTGATCCAGCACGAGAACTTCCACATCACGATCCATGCGGGCGAGAGCTTCGGGCTCCCGTCCATCTGGGAGGCGCTGCAGTGGTGCGGGGCGGAACGGCTGGGCCACGGGGTCCGGATCGTGGATGACATCACCAGCGGGCCGGATGGGCAGCCGGTGCTGGGCCGGCTCGCCGCGTACGTCCGGGACCGGCGCGTGCCGCTCGAGATGTGCCCGTCGTCGAACGTGCACACGGGCGCCGCGCGCAGCATCGAGGAGCATCCCATCGAGCTGCTGCGCCGCCTGCGCTTCCGGGTGACGGTCAATACCGACAACCGGCTGATGAGCGGGGTGAGCCTCTCGAGCGAGTTCGCGCTGCTGGCCGATACGTTCGGGCTCGACCTGGACGACCTGGAATGGCTCACGCTCAACGCGATGAAGAGCGCCTTCTGCCACTTCGACGAGCGGCTGGCACTCATCAACGGCGCGATCAAGCCGGGGTACGCCCGCCTCCGTTACGCGCTCTGACGCCCGGCTCGGGGCCCACCCGGGTCGGACCCCGGCGCCGGTGCACGCCCTCCCGGCCCCTCGTTCGTCTCGATCCGGTAGTAGCGCCCGACCGATCGGACGTGACGGCGAGCCAGCCAGTAGATGGCGTTGCCGGGGAACGGATGCTGGCGGAACGTCGCGCGGATCACCGACTCGCGCTCGGGCCCGTCCGGGAGCAGCGCCGCCCGCACCGGCTCCGGTGCGACGCCGTGACGCAGCAACTCCCCCGATCCGGCCGCATCGAGGTTGCGCGTCCATGGACACTCCCCGTCGGGGTGCCCCAGGTACCGCCGGGCGCCGTCGGTCAGCAGCCCCAGAAAGACCGACCTCGGGACGCCGGTCCGCCGGCCGGGCACCACGAGCACGACCGTGTTGCCCACCCCGAACCTGCGCCACCACGCGCCGATGGCCGGGTCGAGCAGCCGCAGGAGACGGTAGAAACGGGGAAAGAACCGGTGCCACGCGGCGTCCATCGACGCAGTATGGTATTCGTGCCGGACGTGCGAATATCACAGGCATGCGTATGATGCGGCGCGAGACACGCGCCGTTTCCTGCGCCTGGCGCGCCGTTTTCGTAGCCGCTGGAGGATGGTCGCAGCCGTGATCGCCGTCGATCGTTCCCGTCTCGCCACGCTCATGGAGCGCGAGGAGCGGCGGTTCGCCGGAGAGCACCCACGCTCGCGGGAACTCCACGAACGCGCGCGCCGCTCACTCCCGGGCGGGGTGCCGATGCTCTGGATGACGAAGTGGGCGGGCCCGTTCCCGGTCTTCGTGGACAGCGCGCAGGGCGCCCACTTCCGCGATGTCGACGGCCACGAGTACGTGGACCTGTGCCTGGGCGATACCGGTGCGATGACCGGCCACGGGCCGGAGGCGACGCTGGGGGCCGTGCGGCGCCAGCTCGAGCACGGCATCACCCACATGCTGCCCACCGACGACGCGGCGGCGGCAGGCGAGCTGCTGGCCGCGCGGTTCGGGGTCCCGGCATGGCAGTTCACGCTCTCGGCCACCGACGCGAACCGCTTTGCCCTCCGCCTCGCACGGGCCATCACGGGACGGCCGAAGATCCTGGTGTTCGACTACTGCTACCACGGCACGGTCGACGAGACGTTTGCGACGCTCCGCGACGACGGCACGGTGGGTCCCCGGCGCGGGAACATCGGGCCCGCGGTGGACCCGGCGGTGACAACCCGCGTCGTCGAGTTCAACGACATCGCGGCGTTGGAGCGCGAGCTCGCGTCGGGCGACGTGGCGGCCGTCCTGGCCGAGCCCGCGCTGACGAACATCGGGATCGTGCTGCCGGACCCCGGCTTCCACGAGGCGTTGCGCGAGGCGACCCGCCGGGCCGGGACGTTGCTGATCCTCGACGAGACGCACACGCTGTGTGCCGGCCCGGGTGGTTACACCGGCGAGCATCGGCTGCAGCCCGACATGCTGGTCGTGGGCAAGGCCATCGGCGGCGGAATCCCCTCCGGCGCGTACGGGCTGAGTGCCGGGATCGCGGACCGGCTGGCGACGCTGACCACGATGGAGGACGTAGACGTGGGTGGCATCGGGGGGACACTGGCCGGGAACGCGCTGTCGCTCGCCGCGGTCCGCGCCACGCTGGAGCGCGTCCTGACGGCCGACGCGTTCGCGCGGATGCGCCCGCTCGCGGAGCGGTGGACGGCCGGCGTCGAGGGCGTGCTCCGGACGCACGCCGTGCCCTGGCACGTCACGCGCCTGGGGACCCGGGCCGAGTATCACTTCCTCCCGAACGCCCCCCGAAACGGCCGCGAGGCGGCCGCGGCCGCGGACTTCGAACTCGAGCGGTACCTGCACCTTGCCGCGTTGAACCGGGGAATCCTCCTCACCCCGTTCCACAACATGGCGCTCATGTCGCCCGTCACGACGGCCGCGGACGTGGATCGCCACACGGCCGCGTTCGCCGAGACGATCGGGGAGCTCTTCGCCGCCGGCTGAGAAGCGCCCGGCGGCCGCGTGAGGTCCGCCGTCCGCCATTCGGCTCGCCGCTCCTGCCGACCACCGGCGACCACCGGGTGCGCCGGGGTGGACCGATCCGCTCGGCCCCCGGCCCGCCCGATGGGCCGGGCCGTTCAGCCCCTGCCGGGGTCCGCCACGGGGAGCCGGTAGGAGGAGCCAGATGTGACTTTCGGCACTTCACAATATTCCCAAATGGGACCCGGACGCGGTATGCTTCCGTCCGTCCGGATGTTGACGCGTCCCCACATCCGGACGAGAGCCGACGCGTGCCCGAAGGACACAGGCAGGAGGACGCGATGAGGCGCGGTTCCCCGGGAGATTCGGCAGACCGGATTCGCCCGGGTGGACTGCGCGGGGTCCTCGCGGCGGTTGCCGTGGTCGGGCTCGTCGCCGGTGGATGCGGGTCCGTCGGAGCGCCCGCCCAGACCGCCCCGCCCGACGCCATCGGCAACGAGCTCGCCGCCGTCGGCGTCGACGTGCCGCTTCCGTCGCCCACCGCGCCCGGCTGGCAGGTCGCCTGGGTCACCCCGTCGGTGCAGCTGACCGGTCTCGCCGTCTTCAACCCGAACAGCGTCTGGGTGGCCGCCTCGGACGGCATCGTCTACTCCTGGGACGGCACCGGCTGGCACGTACAGCACGTCGATGACGACGTCACCCAGATGGTGGCCGTGGACCCCGGCGACGCGTGGGTGGCAAGCGACGATGGGATTCGTCACTGGAACGGGTCGAAATGGAGACTCACCAGTCGCGATGGCAGCGTCACGGCGCTCGCGGCGGTCGATGCGCGGCACGCGTGGGCGGCGTCCGCCGCCGGCATCCGGGCCTGGGACGGAAGCGGTTGGCCGCTGGTCTACCCGAGCGACGGAGCCCGGTTCGCCGGGATCGCCGCCCTGGACGCGTCGCACGCCTGGGCAGTGGGTACCGCACCCGACGGCTCCGGCGTGGTGGTCGCATGGAACGGGTCACGCTGGACCCTGCAGGCCGCGGTGCCCGAGCCGCTTTCGGCCGTGTACGCCGCCGATGCCCGGCACGCGTGGGCCGTGAGCCCTGATGGGTCCATCTACGCCTGGAACGGCGTGGCGTGGCAGCTGGCGGTCGACCTGCACCTGGTGCTCACCAGCGTCGCCGGCACCGGCGCCTCGCACGTCTGGGCCACCGCGGCCTCGGGCCAGGTCCTCTTCCACGACGGCGCCACCTGGCACGTGCAGTACCTGGCACCGACGTCCCTGTCTGCCGTCGTCGCGCTGAACCCGACAGACGTGTGGGCGATCGGCTTCGACACCGTCTACACCACCCAGGGCTCCGCCGGAAGTTCGGGCTCCTGACGCGACGAGACCGCGCCCCTCCTGCGGAGCGCGGTCTCGAGTTCGTTGTCGGTGGCGGTCCCGTCCCAGTTCGGGCTCGCCACCGACTCGCTGTGGTGCCCTGCCTCAGCCAGGGCGAAGCGGGTTGCCGTTCCTGTCGTGGGGAAGGTCGACGCAGGCGACCCGGCAGCCACGGGCATCGTGCCCGGCGAACGGATGGAAATGGCGCCACGCGTGATCGGCGCCCGGGTCCTGCGTGAGCCGGCAACCGCAGGCTGCACAGGTCACGGGCGCTTCAGCGCCGCGGGTCGCGAGAAACCCAGGATCGGTGAAGCTGTACATGTCATGCCTCCGGACAGGAGGTTACGGACGGCGGCCGGGATCGTCGGCGGCGTGCGAGATACGGTTCGGTGGCGGAACGGTTACGCCGGTCCGGGGCTGCGGAGGCACCAGCCCACCGCCCGCACCGATACCAGCGCAGGTCCTCCGGCGTCCTCGAGCTTGCGGCGAAGGCGGGCGAGATGCGGCTTGAGCCACAGCGGGTCGGGATCGCGCTCACCGGGCCACCCGGCGGCGAGCAGCCCCGCGTGCCCAACCAGCTCGCCCTGCGCCTCGACCAGCGACTCCAGGAGCCGGTACTCGATCGGCGTGAGCACGAGCGGGACGTCTCCCATCCGCGCCTCGTGTCGCCCGGGCTCGAGCGCCAGCCCGCCGTAGGCCACGGGGCCCGATCCGCGAGGTCGGCCGGAACCTGCCGCCTCGCCGGGCGGCCCCGCGGCGGTCGTCCTCGGCGAGCGGCGCATGGCCGCCCGGATCCGGGCGAGCAGCTCCTGTTTGCCGAACGGCTTCACCAGGTAGTCGTCGGCGCCGAGGTCCAGCGCCCGCACCTTCGCCGCCTCGGCGCGCTCGCCGCTCACCACGATGATGGGGATCTCGGCGCCCTCGGCCCGCAGCTGACGCGCCACGCTGAAGCCGTCGGGGCCGGGCATCGCGAGGTCCAGCAGGACCAGGTCGGGGGAGTCCTCGCGCCACCGACGCACGGCCGTCAACCCGTCATAGGCCGTGACGACCTGGTGCCCCTCCGTCCCGACGAGCGCCGTGATCGCGCCGACCATCGCCGGGTCGTCGTCGACCACCAGGATGCGGAGCGAGTCGGTGGCGTTCACAGCGCGACCGCCGACGCGAGCGCGATCACGAACCGGGCGCCGCCGCCCGGTGCCGGCTCGCACCAGAGCCGCGCGCCCATCGCCTCGCCCAGCCGTCGGGCGGCATAGAGGCCGATCCCGGATCCGCGCGCGGCCCCGGTCTCGCTGCGGCGGGCATACGGCTCGAAGACCCGCTCCCGCCATTCCTCGGGCACGCCGGGGCCCTCGTCGGCCACCGACAGGCGCGCGATCCCCTCCAGCAGGTCGGTGCTGATCGTGATCGTCGTGCCCGGCGGCGCGTACTTGACGGCGTTCTCGAGCAGGTGCTCGAGGATCTGCCGGAGCCGCGCGGCCTCGCCGAGCACACGCAGACCGGCGCGGCCCTCGTGTACCACCCCGTGTCGGCGGAGCAGCGGGCCCATCCCGGCCACGGTCTCGTCGACGATCGCCGTCAGGTCGAGCGGAACGAGGTCGAGCGGGGCCTGCTCCTCC
>JAJYGO010000416.1 GCA_021785115.1 Chloroflexota bacterium
CGGGCCGTTCGTGGAGTACGAGCAGAACCGCGAGCCGTTCCTGCGGGTGATCCGCAAGCACCGCGACGCCGCCCACCACATCCCCGCGGAGGGCGTGCCGGCCGACGTGCATGCCGCGGCGGGCGACCTGTGGGAGGAGACCCTGGCGCTCGGCGAGCGGCACGGCTACCGCAACGCCCAGACCACGCTGCTCGCCCCCACCGGGACCATCGCCTTCATGATGGACTGCGACACCACCGGGATCGAGCCGGACATCGCGCTGGTCAAGTACAAGAAGCTGGTGGGCGAGGGCTTCCTCAAGATCGTCAACCAGACGGTGCCGGCCGCCCTGCGCAAGCTCGGGTACGACTCCCGGCAGACCGAGGAGATCGTCCGCTACGTCAACGAGCACGAGACGATCGAGGGCGCCCCGGGCCTGAAGGCGGAGCACCTGCCGGTCTTCGACTGCGCCTTCAAGCCGGTCAACGGCGAGCGCTCCATCCACTACATGGGGCACATCCGGATGATGGCGGCCGTCCAGCCGTTCCTCTCCGGCGCCATCAGCAAGACCGTCAACATGCCGGAGACGGCCACGCCGCAGGACATCGAGCAGGTCTACCTGGAAGGGTGGCGGCTGGGCCTCAAGGCGATCGCCATCTACCGCGACAACTCCAAGCGGTCGCAGCCCCTCAGCACCGGGAAGAAGAAGGACGCCGAGGCATCCGTCGAGGCGGCGGCCGAGCAGGCCATCGCCGCGGCCACCGCCGAGCTGGCGGCACGCGTGGCCGAGCTCGAGCGGTCGCTCGCGAGCGCCCAGGTGGAGGCGCAGAAGCCGCACCGCCGGCGGCTGCCGGCGGAGCGGCAGTCGATCACCCACAAGTTCGAGATCGCGGGCCACGAGGGCTACATCACGGTCGGGTGCTACCCGGACGGCCAGCCGGGCGAGATGTTCATCCGGATGGCCAAGGAAGGCTCCACCGTCGCGGGCCTGATGGACTCGATGGCCATCTCCGTGAGCGTGGCCCTCCAGTACGGGGTGCCGCTCCGCGACCTGGTGACCAAGTTCGCCCACGTCCGGTTCGAGCCCTCCGGCTTCACCGGGAACCCGGAGATCCCGATCGCGAAGTCGATCGTGGACTACATCTTCCGCTGGCTGGGCTCGCGCTTCCTGCCGAAGGAGGAGCGCGAGGCACTCGGGATCCTGGACCGCTCGGGGGACGAGCCGGCGATGGAGACCGGTGCTCGGGCCGTGCCGGCGGAGCCGGGGACCGGCACCCGGGAGACCGTCGAGGCCCCGCAGCCGACGACCGCCGGGGCCGCGCCCACGCCGGCGGCTTCCTCGACGGCCGCGACCCCGGGGACGGGGACCCCTGCCGCGCAGCCCCCCGCGGCGGAGAGCGGCGAGACCCCGGGCGAGACGGCGCGGGCGGATGCGAACGGGCACGCCACGGGGCGGACGAACGGCACCAGGTCGCTCGGGCTCCAGCTCGGGCGCGGTCAGCGGGTCGCCTTCCAGGCCCAGGCGGACGCGCCGAGCTGCGCCGACTGCGGCTCGATCATGGTGCGCAACGGCAGCTGCTACAAGTGCCTCAACTGCGGCAGCACCAGCGGCTGCAGCTGATCGCCGGGCGGCGCCGCGGATCCACGCATGCGCGGACGGGATCGGGCGGCGCCGCCGGCGCCGCCCGATCTCAGCGCGCCTCCCGGATGGCCCGCCACATCCGTCGGACGCCCGGGCGCTGCCCGTACATGAGCACGCCCGCGCTGTAGATCCGGGCCGCCACCCAGACCGCCCCGACGATCGTGAGCGCGAGCAGCAGGATGGTCCCGACCACCTCGACCGGCGCCGCGCTCCCGTCGTTCACCCGGGCCAGCATCATGTAGGGCGAGAGGAACGGCACCCAGGAGAGGACCACCAGCCAGGGCGCCTTCGGGTCCAGGATCCCGATCGAGCCGTACACGCCGACCAGGTAGCCGGCCGTGGAAACCAGGGTCATGGGCGTCACCACCTGGCTCACGTCCTCCTGCCGGCTCACCAGTGAGCCCGCGGCCGCGAAGAGGACCGCGTAGAGCAGGAAGCCCAGGACGAAGTAGACGGAGAAGACGACGAGGAGCCCCGGCGTGAGCCCCTGGGGGATGGAGAGGCCGCCCGTCTCGCCGAGCACCAGCATCCCGACCTGGCCCTGGACCACCAGGGCCAGGAGCGCCGCACCCAGCACGATCACGTACTGCACCAGCGCCGTGGCACCCACGCCGAGGACCTTGCCGGAGAGGAGCTGGAACGGCGTGGCGGCGGCCAGGATCACCTCCATCACCCGGTTGCTCTTCTCCTCGACGACGCTCATCGCGACCCAGGTGCCGTAGAGGATCACGGCCATGAAGAGGAAGAGGACCAGGCCGAAGGTGACCGCGAAGCCGGCGATCTCGCCGGTCACCCCCTGGGCAGTGGACGCCGGCTGAGACGTGTCGGGCGAGCGGACGGTGACCTGCGGCGGCGCGAAGAGGGCCGCCTGCTGCGCGCCCGAGAGGCCGGCCCGCCCAAGGCGGTCGGCGATGGCGATGGAGGCCGCCGCCTGTCGCACCAGGTCCGGGGTCCTGCTCATCGCCGGGTCGTTCACATAGATGGTGAAGACCGCGTCGCCCGACGCGTCCCGTTCGATGTCGACCAGGACATCGAGCTTGCCGTCCTCCACCTGCCGGCGCGCCGCATCCAGGTCGGGCGCAAGCGATACCCGGTAGTCCCTGGTGGCGGGTCCGCCCGGCGTGGTGCCGGCTCCGCTGCCGTCCGTGGCACCGGCGCCGCCCTGGAGCGCCGGCGCGTTGAGCAGGGCGTCGAGCGTCGAGACCGGGTCGCCGTGCAGGTCCGCGGCGCCGACGTGGACCTCGATCGACTGCGACGTGTTCCGGTCGATGTACCCGATCACGACAGGGGCCAGCCCGAGGATCGCGGCCGCCACCACGAGCAGCGCGGTGGAGATCACGAAGCTGCGGGTGGTGGCGCGCGTGACGAACTCGCGCCGCGCCACCGCGACGATGTTGCCGAGGCCCACGGACCAGCGCCGGCTCATCGGCGCCCTCCCCGTCATCGCCGCGCCCCCGCCGGGACCGCGGCAAGGCGTCGCTCCTCGGCACCGGAGACGCCGACCTGCTCGATGAAGATGTCCTCGATCGAGGGGTCCGCGATCTCGAACCGGGTGACGTACTCGCCCCTCGCCAGGGCGGCCTGCAGGATCGTCTCGGGGTCACCGCCGTCCCGCACGTCCAGCTCGTGGTAGTCCAGGCCGGAGCGGGTGACGCGCACGCCCGGCAGCGTGTCGAGCCAGCCGAGGTCCGGGTCGCCGGCGACGCCCAGCCGCACCACCCGGCGCCCGGCGCGGCGCCGCACCTCCCGGGTCTCGCCGCTCACCAGCAGGTGGCCGCGGTCGATGATGGCGACGGCGCCGCAGAGCTCCTCCACCTGCTCCATCTGGTGCGTGCTGAAGACGAGCGCCCGGCCGCGGTCGCGCATCTCCAGCACGGCGTCCTTCAGGAGCGCGACGTTGATGGGGTCCAGCCCGGAGAAGGGCTCGTCCATGAGGAGCACGTCCGGGTCGTGCAGGATCGCGGCGATGAACTGCACTTTCTGCTGGTTCCCCTTGGAGAGCTGCTCCGCGCGGCGGTCCTCGTACTCCGGGATGCGGAACCGGGCCAGCCAGTGGCGCGCCCGCGCCGCGGCCTCCCGCCGGGGCAGGCCGTAGAGGGAGCCATAGAAGACGAGCTGGTCCAGCACCTTCATGCGGGGGTAGAGACCGCGGTCCTCCGGCAGGTACCCCCATGTGCGGCGCGCTGCCTCGCTCGCCGGACGATCCGCCCAGGTGACCGACCCTTCGTCGGCGCGGAGGATGTCCAGCACGATCCGCATGGTGGTCGTCTTCCCGGCGCCGTTGGGGCCGAGGAAGCCGAAGACCTGGCCCGGCTCGACCCGGAACCCGATCCCGTCGAGCGCCTGGACCTCGCCGAAGCGCTTGCGCAGGCCGTCGACGACGAGCGCCATGACCCCCTCTCCCCGGGCGGCAGCGGCGGACGTGCTGGGCGGACGTGCTGGGCTGGCGCGCTGCCAGTGGCCATGGTCCGCGCGATCCCCGCGCTTCGCGAGAGCCGATCCGCCCGCCGATCCTCGCCGAGCAGCCCCATCGAGCGGACCCGGCGGCGCGCGGGACCGGGCGCGGGCCCGAACCCATGCCCGGGCACACGCCCGGGGATGGGTTTCGCCCGGACGGCGACGGGCACGAAGACGCCCGGGGCGTCGCCGCACGATCGGCGCAGCCCCGGGCGCTGGATCAGGCGTGCCGCGGGCCCGTGGTCACGAGCGCCGGCGGCGCACGGTCAGGACGCGGGCGACGCGGTCGGCGTGGGCGTCGGCGTCGGGGTCGCGGTCACGGCCGCCGGCGTGGGCGTCGGGAACGGGCAGTGCGCGGCCGACTTGCCGGGCGGGTTCGTGCCGCAGGGCCCATGGTCCCCGCGGGCGACCTCGCTCACCGCTCCGCCGTGGTTGTCGTTGGGCCCGCCGACCTGCGTGGGATCCTGCGCGACCTGCGACACCGCATAACCGTGGTTGTCGGTCGGCCGCGCGGTGGCGGAATCCTGGGCGGCCGCGTTCGCATCGGGCGTGTCGGTCGGCTCGGGGGTCCCCGTCGCCTCCGGCGTGTCGGTCGGCTCGGGGGTGGCCGTCGCCTCAGGCGTCGCCGTCGGGCTGACGTTGGCCTGCTGGTTCGGCGTGGTGAACGCGGAGTGTCCCGGGGTGGCGGAGTGGCTCACCACGGCGGCCGCCGCGACCATCCCCACCGGAAGCGCCGCCGCGACGATGACGGCCGCGGCGAGCTTGAGGCTCACGTAGCGTGCGATGGTTCCGAACATGCTGCTCCTCGCGATCGCGCGGCCTGCCTGTCCCGGGCCGCTGCCTGTCGGAACGATGGTGCGACGATTGCGTTGCGGGCAGGGTCCCGACCATTGGTACGTCACCGATCGGCGATGGTACCGGCCGGCGACACCGCGGCCGCGTGCCCTATCCTTCGCGCGTGGCGCTCTACCGTCTCGAGCACGTCCCCGAGCTGCACTCGCCGTCGCTGGTCGTGGCGTTCGACGGCTGGGTCGATGCGGGCACCGCCGCCACCACCGCGGCCGAGCGGCTCGCTGCGGGAGGCCCCGTGGTGGCCACGTTCGACGCGGACGCGCTCTTCGACTACCGCGCGCGCCGCCCCACGCTCGAGATCGAGGACGGCCGGCCGAGCCAGCTCACCTGGCCCGAGCTGGCGGTCCGCCACGCCCGCGCCGGCGAACACGACGTGCTGGTGCTGACCGGCCCGGAGCCGGACTACCGCTGGCACGAGTTCTGCGACGCGGTGGTCGAGCTGGCGCGCCAGCTCGACGTGGCCGAGGTGATCAGCCTGGGCTCGATCCCGGGGGCGGTCCCCCACACGCGACCTGTCCAGGTGATGGGCACCGCGTCGCGGCCGGAACTGCTGCGCGGCGGCGTGGAGCCGGGGCCCGAGGGCACGCTGCGCGTGCCGGCGGCCGCACTGTCCGTGCTGGACCTGGCGCTCACCAACGCGGGTTTCCCGGCCGTCGGCTACTTCGCCCAGGTCCCCCACTATGTCACCGGGCCCGCGCCGGCCGCCACCATCGAGCTGCTGCGGGTGCTCGGCCAGCACCTGGGGGCCGGGATCCCTGTGGGGGACCTGCCCGAGGAGGCGCGCCAGATCCGCGCCCGCCTCGACCTCGCGACGGCGGCAGACGAGACGATGCGGGCGCACGTCGCCAGGCTGGAGGAGCGGGCCGACGAGGAGCGGGCGCCGACCGGCGACGACCTCATCGCCGACATCGAGCGCTTCCTCCGGGAACGCGGCAACGGAGGCAGCCAGCGGCCCTGATGCGAGCCGCGTTCCGGCCGCCGGCGAGCGCCGGTCGGTCGGCGAACGCCGAACTGCAACACCCCGTCCGTCCGGAGGCGCTACTCTTGCAGACCTGTGCCCTCGCCGGCTCCAACGCACCACAGGAATCCTGAACACGCCATGACCTTCCGCACGCCTCGTGCCACCCCCGCCCGCAAGCGCCGCACGTCCGCCTCGGACGAACAGCGCCAGCAGGTGCTCGTGACCTTCGGGTTCATCGCCGTCATCGTGGTCGCCGTCGTCATCCTGGCGGGCGGCGTGGCCGCCATCTACTACAACGACCACCTGGCCGCGATCGCCACCGTGAACGGCGTCTCGATCAGCAAGGACGAATGGGCCCAGCGCCAGGCCGTAGACCAGTACCGCATCAACGCCACGCTGGCCAACCTCCAGGCCGCGGTCACGTCGGGGGCCGTCGACCAGACCACCGCCGCCCAGGAGCAGCAGGCGCTCCAGCAGCAGGAGGCGGCCCTCCCGCAGAACGCGGCGAGCGAGCTCATCGACGGGGTACTGCAGACGCAGCTCGCACAGAAGATGGGGATCACCGTCACCGACGCCGAGGTCGACAACGAACTGAAGCAGGAGGCCACGACCCCGGAGCAGCGCAAGGTGCTCGCCATCTTCGTGCAGCCGGGCGCCACGCCCGCGGCCCTGGCGGCGCCGTCAACATCGGCCTCCGCAGCGCCCGCGACGTCCGCCGCCCCGTCGGCGGCTCCTTCCGCCGCGGCGTCGACCGCCCCGTCGGCGTCGACCGCTCCAGCGGCATCTGCCGGCGCCTCGGCACAGCCGAGCGCATCACCCTCCCCCTCGCCGTCCGGCCCCACGGCCGCACAGAAGGCGGAGGCCAAGGCGAACGCGGACGCGGCACTGGCGGCCCTGAACGCCGGCACCCCGTTCGCCACGGTGGCGAAGGAGTACAGCACCGACCCGAGCGCGACCAACGGCGGTGACTACGGGTACATCACCGCCTCCGACACCGTGGACCAGGCCTGGGTGAACGCCCTCTTCAAGCTGCCGCTCAACGGCATGACCGGCGTGATGCTGGGCTCCGACGGCACGTACCGGATCGGCAAGGTCACCGACATCGTGCCCGCCCAGACCAATCCGAACTACCAGAAGACGATCGAGCAGGCGGGCGTCAGCATCTCCGCCTACCGGCTGGCGGTCCGCTACGACCTGCTCTTCAACAAGCTGCAGACGGCCATCACCAAGCAGGCGACGACCGGCGACCCCGAGCAGGTGCACGCGTGGGAGATCGAGGTGGCCACCGTCGACTCCCAGGGCAACCCCGTCACGGGTCCCGAGGTGAAGGCCTCGCACATCCTGTTCAGCCCCAAGGGCGATCCCAACAACGCGTCGTCCATCCCGGCCAGCGACCCGTCGTGGGCGGCGGCCGAGAAGAAGGCGCAGGCCGCGGCCGACACGCTGCGGGCGATCACCGACCCGGCGAAGCGCGCAGCGGCGTTTGCCCAGATGGCGAAGACCGAGAGCAACGACACCACGTCCGGCGCCAATGGCGGCGACCTGGGGTGGTTCACACAGGGGGCGATGGTGCCCCAGTTCTCGGCCCCCCTGTTCACCGGGACTCACACGCCGGACGAGATCATCGGGCCGGTCAAGACACAGTACGGCTACCACGTGATCCTCTTCGTGGCGAGCCGCCCCGGGCCGTCCCAGCGCGTGG
This sequence comes from Chloroflexota bacterium, assembly GCA_021785115.1. The sequence continues at coordinate 7,594 of JAJYGO010000416.1, forward strand.
CCCAGATCCAGAAGGAGCTGGCCGCCCCGGGCGCCAGCTTCTCCGCGATCGCCAAGGCCAACTCGGACGCGACCGATGCCGTCGCCGGCGGCGACATGGGGTGGGTCGCCCCGCTGCAGCTCGACCCGTCGATCGAGAACATCCTCTTCGGCCTGAAGGTGGGCCAGGTCAGCGCGCCGCACGAGACGACCGGCGGGATCTTCCTGTACGAGATCACCCAGAAGGAGAAGCGGGCGATCGACTCGTCGCAGCTGACCACGCTGCAGGGCGCCGCCTTCACCAACTGGTACAGCCAGCAGAAGGCCAAGGCGAACATCTGGCAGTCGCCCGACATCGCCGCCGCGACGCCACCGGCCAGCTGACGCCACACCCCGGCTGATCGCGGCACCGACAGCGCCGAGGTCGAGAACCCGGACGGGCCGAAACCGCCCGTCGCGGCGCGGCGTACTCCCCGGCAGGAACTGCGCAGCAGGAGCGATGCCATGGCCTCGTCCCGGCCGGCCCATCGGTACCATCGGCTGATCCCGGCGCTGGCGCTCGTCGTCGCGGCCTGCTCCGGTGCCGCGGCAACGCCCGCGGCAACGCCTGCCGCATCGCCGCCCGCGGCCGGATCCTCGGCGGCCACCTCGATCGCACCCGGCAACGGAGCGGGGGGTGCCTCGGCGTACGGGACGCCGGCGAGTGCCGCCGCTGCAAGCGCGGCCCCCGCGTCGCCCGCGCCGGCAGCCTCTGCCGTGACGACCCCCGCCACGCCGACCCCCACGCCCGTCCCGGCCACGCGGCCGCCTGCCACCCCCGCTCCGGCGACACACCCGCCCGCCACCCGGCCGCCCGCGACGCCGACACCGGCCCCGAAGGCGGCGACCGTGACCATCGTGGACTTCGGCTTTCAGCCGGCGACGCTCACGGTCAGCGCCGGTACCCGGGTGACGTGGAAGAACACCGGCCAGGTCGACCACACGGTGACGGCCAACAACGGTGCCTTCGACAGCGGGTCCATCGCGCCGGGTGCCTCGTTCTCGTTCACGTTCAGGACCGCGGGCACCTACGCGTACCACTGCTCCATCCACCCCTTCATGGCCGGGACGGTCATCGTGAAGGGGTGACGCCGCTGCGGCGCGTCCGCCGGACGGCGGCGATGGGCCGGGAGCGCCCGATCGTTCCCGGCAACCGCGCACGGTTCGGGGGCGCGGCTGCCAAGCCCGACGGGCCCGCCGGGGACGGAGCCGGACCGCGCGTCAGCTGCCCTTCAGCGCCTTGAGGCGGGCCTCCACCTCGAGCTCGTCCGAGTCGCTGTCCAGCGCCGCGAACTGCTCGTCCAGTGACGAGGCGGCCACCTCCGCGCGGCCCCTGGCCACCGCCTCCTGCCGGCGGATCCGCTCCTCGAACCGGTTGAGCTCGCTGGTGGGATCCATCACCGACGCGTCGCGCAGGGTCTGCTGGACCTGCAGCTGTGCCTGGGCCATCTTGGCCCGGCTGACCAGCTCGTCGCGCTTCTGCACCAGCTCCTCGCGCTTGGCCCGCAGCTTGTTGAGCCCGTCCTTGAGCTTGTCGACCAGCTCCGTCTGCTGCGCGATCTGCGTCTCGAAGGTCTTGACCTGCTCCTCGTAGCTGAGCTGCCGGCGGAGCGCGACCTTGGCGAGCTCGTCGAAGCGGTCCGCCTCGGTGGCGTTGCCCTCACCCCGGAGCTCGTCCGCCTTGCGGGAGGCCGCGGCGGCCTTGCCGCCCCACTCGGCGGCGGCGGCGCGGGCCTCGGCCGCGTCGTCCTCCACCATCCGGAGGTTCCCCACGGTCTGTGCGACCGCGTCCTCCGCCTCGGCCATGTTGCTGGTGAAGTCCCGGATCAGCTGGTCGAGCATCTTCTCCGGGTCCTCCGCGCCGTCGATCAGCGCGTTGACGTTGGCGCGGACCAGCTGCCCGATCCTGCCGAGGATCGACGTCTGTGCCATCTCGTGGTGCTCCTTCCCTGCCCTCTCGGCTCCTGAACGTCACGGCGCGCCCCGCGCACCCGCCCGATCATCACCAGCTTCCGCCGCCGCCGAATCCGCCTCCCCCGCCGAATCCGCCGCCGCCGCCGAATCCGCCGCCGCCGCCGAAGCCTCCCCCGTGTCCGAAACCGCCGAACCCGCCGCCGCCCCAGGGCGTGCCGCCCCATCCCCCGCCGTGCCGTCCCCCACCGAGGAGGCTCCCGAGGATGATCCCGCCGATGATCGCGCCGGTGGGATCCACCGCCCGGGGCGCACGCGGACCGCCGCGCCCGTTCCACGCATCGAAGTCGGAGGACGCGATCCGGTACGCATCGTCGGCCAGGCGCTGGGCCTGCTGGGCCTCGGTGAGCGCGATCGCCGGATCCGTTCCGGCCGCCGACTGGGCCTGTTCCATGTGGCGCTGCGCCTCCGCGAGCCGGGTACGTGCCTCCCGCCCCACGCCGTTGCGCCGGTCGCCGATGTAGTCGGCGGCATGGGTCACGCTCGCCTGCGCGGATGCGAGCGCCGTCTGCAGCGCGGCCCGCTGCCGGGCCAGCTGCTCCTCGGCCGCCCGCTCGGACGCGAGGACGCGGTCGGCGGCCGCGTGCGCCTCCTGGGCGCCCTTCAGCGCAGCGAGCGGGTCTGGTCGCGCCGCGGCCAGGACGCCCCTGGCGGCCGCGAGGCGGGCCTCGGCCTCCGAGAGCGCGGTGCCGAGCGATGGGTCTCCGACCCCGCGCTGCAGGGCGGCGCGGGCGGCCGCGATGTCCGCCTCGGCTTCCGCGATCTCCGACTGGACCCGTCCCCTCGCCTCCTCCACCGAGGCCACGAGATGATCGATCGCGTCGAGCAGGGACCCTGCCTGCGCCAGCGCGGCCTGCCCGGCCCGGGCGGCGTCCCGGGCCGCGTGCGGGTCGGGGGGCGTGGCCGCCAGCGCCGCCTGGCCGCGCGAGGCGGCTGCGGTGGCGAAGTCGATCCGCTTGCGCGCCTCCGCCAGGTTCCCGCTGACGGGCCCGCGGCACGCGTCCGCGTACGCGGCGAGGCCCGCCTCGGCGGCTTCGGCGGATGGCAGCCGGGCCGCGAGCGCCGCCGCCTGCCCGGGCAGTCCCGCCAGGATCTCCGGGGCACGATGCTCGAGGTCGCGCAGCTCTCCGAACCGCTGTCGCTGTGCGCCGATGATCTCGCCCACCCGTCCCGCCCGGGCGACGATCTCGTTCAGCATCTTCTCCCGCGTGGGCGGATCCTCCGGGATCGCGTCGTCGAGCTGCTGGCGGACCGCGAACGCGGCCTTCAGCTCGTCGCGGGCCGCCGAGAGCGCGGCCCTGAACGGCTCCACGTCCTCCGCGCTGAACTCGGCCTCCGCGAACCCCAGATCCTGCACGGCGTCGCGCACCGAGTCGTCGGCCTGAATCAGGAGCTGGTTCGCCTGCCGGGCCAGCTGTCCGGTCCGGCGGTCGCGCTCCTCGGCCGCCAGGTGGGCGGTCCGCCAGCGGCGGACCCAGCCGCCGACCAGGGCCACGCCGAGCACGACGATGACGAGGCCGACCAGGATCACCAGGAGTCCGCTGCCCGGGCCCGACGAGGTGCCCCCGGACGAGGCGCCCCCGGTGGACGGTCCGCCGGGCGCCGCGCCCCCCTGGCCGGCCGCTCCCGGCACGGCGCCGCCCGCCATCGCCCGGCCGAGGCCGTTCGCGAACGCGACGATTCCCCCGGCATAGTCGCCGGCCCGGAACCGCGGCTCGAGCGTTGAGCTGAGCAGCGCGTTCACGTCGGTCGCGGTCAGCGAGCCGAGCGCCCCGTCCTGGTAGTAGCCGTACCGGCGATCGGAGACCGCCACCAGCAGCACCATGTCGTTGCCGCCGAGCCCGTTCTGCGTGTATGTCTCCTGGGCCAGCTCCTGCGCGGTGACGCCACCGCTGGTGGAGACGAAGGCGACGTACAGCTGGACGCCCTGGGCGTTGAGCAGCGCATCGAGGGCGGACTGCACGCTGGCGGCGCCACCGCCGAGGGACCCCGTCTGGTCCGTCACCTGGCCCTGCAGCCTGGGCGCGGACTGGCCGAGGGCAGCCGACGCCAACGTCAGCGCGAGGAGGAGCGCCCCGCCGAGCGCAAGCGCACGCCGCGGCAGGCCTGGAGTCCGGTGCATCGTCAGGGCCATCCACTGCGCCGCCCTGGCCATGGGCAAGGCGGGCGGCAACGCTGGGATGGTGAGCCGTGCCGGCGACGCGGGCCAGTGCCATTCGGACGCGCCCGACGGAGGTCCCCGCGTTCCCGACCACGGACGGGTCGGGACACCGGCCGTTCGGCCCTCCGGCTTCCCTCTCGCATGACCCGCGTCGCCGGGCCGTCGGGGTGAGAAGCTACCGCCGATGGCTGGGGCTCGCGCCTCTCGCGATCCGCACTGGCCGTCGGCAACGGCGCCCGCGGTCGGCTGTCCCGGGACGCCGGAGGGGGGTCAGCCATGATCGGCTCGCCCGGCGCGCTCGTTCCCCCGACCGTGACCCGCATGCGGCGCGAGGTCGTGGATCCCGCCGAGGACTGGGAGATCCCCGTGCCGTCGTCCGTGGCGGCGCGACTGGATCCCGAGGGGCGAGGGCCGCGCCTCTCGCGGGCGGCGTCCGAGGCCGACCTGCCGCCGGGCGTTCTGCGCCTCCTCCGGTACGCCTGCGGGCCGCTTCCGCTGGAGCGCACCTTCCTGCTGGCGCCGTCCGCCCGTCCGGTCGACCGCTCGTGCCGACGCTTCGTCTCCACGCCCGTCCAGGTGCTCGGGTTCGGTGATCGGGCGACCGGCCTGTGGGTGGACCGCGGTCGGCGCGAGCCGGCGGCGATCGTCCCGGTGGCACGGATCGGGGCCATCGAGGAGCTGGCCGTGCTGCGGTGCCGGCGCCTCTCGGTCCGGGCAGCCGACGTGCGGCTGTCGGTGCGCTACTCCACCGAGACGGGGGGCGTGCTGGCGGGGGCGCTCCGCTGGCTCCGGCGCCGGGCGGCCGGCGATGCCCAGGGCGACGTGCCCGCGGTCAGGTGCTGCGCAGTCGGGGCGGACCGGATCCCCGGTGCGTGGCGGCAGCTGATCGAACTGCTGGCCGGGGACGCCGGGCCCGGTGGCATCGCGGCACTCTTCGGACTCGCGCCGGACGTGGTCGGGGACGGGGTCGTCCGCGGCGCGCTGGTGGTGCTCAGCGCGACCGAGCTGCTGATCATGATCGGTCCGGACGCCACGGAAGCGCCGGATCTTGCCGGGCCTGACGTCCTGGCCATGGTGGACCGACTCGCCGTGCCGAGGCATGCGCTGCAGTCCGTGACCGCCACGGACGACCGGCTGGTGGTCCGTGCCTCCGGCGTCGAGCGATACCTGTCGATCGGCGCGACGCTGGCCCAGGCCGCCGCCGAGCTCGTGGAGACGGCGGGCCCCACGCATCGACCGCTGACGGTCTCGCGCTGACGCCGTCGAGGGCCGCGCGCCGGTGGGACCTTCGTCGACCAGCCGCTGGCCGATCGTAGGATGGCCGCCGCCGGCCCTCCCGGTGGACGCTTGCGACGGTGCCGGAGAGGGCACTGCCCTGGCGACCAGCGTCCCGCAGGCAGCTCGCGGACCGTACGACGGGGTGAGCAGGGAACCTCGTGATGGGAGACACGCGAGCCGACCGGTCCCGGGCGGCTCCAGCATCCGACAGCACGCCGCCGGTGATCGGGCCGGCGGCCATCGGCCTCGACGAGATCGAGGCGGTCGCGCAGATCGGGTCCTACACCACCGACCTGGTCACCGGGCGCTGGGTGAGCTCCCGGGGGCTCGACGCGATCCTCGGGATCGACGCCGCGTTCGACCGCACGATCGACGGCTGGGTCTCCCTCATCCACCCGGACGACCGCGAGGCGACGCACGCGCACTTCACCGAGGAGGTCGTGGGGCGGGGCCGGGCGTTCGACCGCCGGTACCGCATCCTGCGCCGGTCCGACGGGGCGGAGCGCTGGGTGCACGGGCGCGGATCGCTCGTCATCGGCGGCTCGGGACGGCCGATCCGCACGGTCGGCACCATCGCGGACATCACCGAGCAGCTCGCGGCCCAGGCGGCGCTGGCGGCGTCCGAGGCCCGGTACGCGGCGATCTTCGAGGGAACCGCCGAGGCGATCCTGATCGCCGAGCACGCGACGCACCGGTACCGGTGGGTCAACCGGGCCGCGTGCGCCCTGCTGGGCTACACCCGCGACGAGCTGCTGGGGATGCGGCTCGAGGACCTCCATCCCCGGGAGGCGCTGCCGCAGATCCTCGAGCGGTTCGCGTCGGTCGGCAACGAGCAGATCGCCGAGGCGCACGCGATCCCCTGCCGGCGCAAGGACGGGACCGTGATCCTCGCGGACATCCGATCCTCCAGCACGCTGGTGGACGGCCTGCTCTGCAACGTCGCCTTCTTCACCGACGTCACCGAGCTCCGCGAGCTCCATCGACGCCTGCAGCTCAGCGAGCGCAACCTCGCCGAGGCGCAGCGGATCGCCCACATCGGCAGCTGGGAGTGGGATCTCGCGACGGATGCCGTGCAGCGGTCGGTGGAGCTGCACCGGATCCTGGGCGTGGAGCCGGGCGCGATCCCCGCCGCCGCGTCGGCCTTCCTGGCCTACGTGCACCCGGACGACCGGGACCGCATGCAGGCGGCCGAGCGGGCCGCGCTGCGGGGCGACGGCCCACCCGAGCTCGGCTTCCGGATCGTGCGACCGGACGGCGACGTGCGGACGGTGCACGAGAGCTGCGAAGTCCTGCGGGACGCCGACGGCGCCCCGATCCGGATGATCGGCACGATCGAGGACGTCACCGAGCGGGTGGCCGCGGAAACGGAGCGGAGCAGGCTCGCCACCGCGGTCCAGCAGACGTCGGATGCGGTGGTCATCACCGACCTGGCGGGCACCATCGAGTACGTCAACCCGGCCTTCGAGCAGATGTCCGGCTACCGGCGGGAGGCGGTGACCGGGCAGAACCCGCGGATCCTGAAGAGCGGGCGGCAGTCGGACGCCTTCTACCAGTCGCTGTGGGGGTACCTGACGCGCGGCCGGGCGTGGAGCGGGAGGTTCATCAACCGGCGGGCGGACGGCAGTCTCTACCAGGTCGAGGCGACGATCTCGCCGATCCGGGACGCGCAGGGCGCGGTGGGCGGCTACATCGGCGTGCAGCGGGACGTCACCGCCCTCCAGGCCGCGCGGTCCAGCCTCGCCAGCGAGTTCCGGGAGCGCGCCCAGGTGGCCGCCGCCCTGGCCAGGCTGCAGCCGAAGCCGAGCGCGGCGGAGACCGCCGCGGACATCTGCGGCGAGCTCTCGGGCCTGCCCGGGGTGGACGTCGCCGCGATCATCAGCTTCCAGGACCCGACGCATGCCCTGGCCCTCGGCGTGGTCGCGCCGACGGGCTTCCCGCTGGCCGCGGGCCAGGAGCTGCCGCCGAGCCGGGCCGCCTACCTGCACGAGCGGGCCGCGCTGGGGCCGTGGGCCGAGGCGTTCCGTCCCCGCGCCGCGGACGGCGCCTACGGCGCGGCGATGGCGTCGCTCGGCGTGCGGGCCAACGCGTACGCGCCGATCCGCAACGGGGAGGGCCTCCTGGGCCTGGTCGCCGCCGGGACCCGGGACGAGGCGTACGCGCGGCACCTGGTCGGCCAGCTTCCGGCGGTCGGTGAGTTCGCCGCCACCGCCAGCGCGCTCCTCGCACGCGACCTGGAGGGCGACCATCGTCGCTCGCGGCTCCACGCGCAGATCGCCGGGATCATCGCCGAGCGGGCGTTCCACCCGGTCTTCCAGCCCATCGTCGACCTCGCGGACGGGTCGGTGGTGGGCTACGAGGCGCTGACGCGCTTCTCCGACGGAACGCGCCCGGATCACCGCTTCGCCGACGCCTGGTCCGTGGACCTCGGACCGGACCTCGAGCTCGTGACGCTGCAGACCGCGATCGAGGTGGCGCGCGGGCTGCCGGCCGGCCGGTGGCTCGACCTGAACGCATCCCCGCGCCTGCTCGCCGACCCCGACCGGGTGCGCGCGGTGCTGGAGACGGCGGACCGGCCGGTGATCCTCGAGATCACCGAGCACGACACGGTCGCCGACTACCACGCCCTCCGCGACGCGCTGGCGCGGCTCGGCAGCTCGGTCCGGACCGCGGTCGACGACGCGGGCGCCGGCATCGCGAACTTCGCGCACATCGTGGAGCTGCGGCCGGACTTCGTGAAGCTCGACCTGGGCCTGGTGCGCGGGGTCAATGCCGATCTCGGGCGGCAGGCGATGGTGACGGCCATGCGCCAGTTCGCGCGGACCGCCGGGTGCCGCCTGATCGGCGAGGGCGTGGAGACCGAGGCCGAGGCGAGGAGCCTCGCCAGCCTCGGTGTCGACTTCGGCCAGGGGTACTTCCACGGCCGACCCGAGCCGGTGGAGGTACTCCGGCGCGACCGCCGCTGATCCGCCGCTCCCCGGGCACGGCCGGCGGACGCACGGCTGGCGTCCGAACCCGTCAATCCTGATCTATCGGGTCGGATTTCCCGGCCCGGACGGGACCATCGGCCCTCCCGCCAGCGGCCGTCGCTGCGGTTCACTGCGCCGGTGCAGCAGTCACTCGTGATCGACCTGTGACCGGCGCCTCGCTGGCACGCTCCGCAGCGCGCTGGGGCGCGGTCGGTGTCCGCCGGCTCGACCTGGCGAGCCTGGCCAGGGTCCTGGGACCGGCCTGGGTGGTGATGCTGGCCGACGTCGACGCCCCGAGTGTCCTCACCGCGGCCAAGGCCGGCACGGAGTTCGGCACCGCCCTGCTGCTGCCGCTGATCCTCCTGATCCCGATCCTCTACCTGGTGCAGGAGATGACCGCGCGCCTCGGGGCGGTGACCGGGCGCGGCCACGCCGAGCTGCTGCGGGAGCGCTACGGGTTCGGGTGGGCGGCGGTGGCGGTGATCTCGATGGCGGGGATCGACCTGCTGGCCTACGTGGCGGAGTTCGCGGGCATCGTGCTGGGCGCCTCGATCGTGGGGATCCCGGCCCCGCTGGCGGTCGCCGGTGCACTCCTGTTCCACTCGGCGATGGTGCTCACCGGCAGCTACCGGCGCTTCGAGCGCCTGGCGCTCGCCCTCTCGATCGCCCTCTTCACCTTCGTGGTGCTGGCGTTCACCGTCCACCCGGACCCGGCGGCGGTGCTGGCGGGACTCTCCCCCGCCCAGCCGATCGGCGATCAGCGGTACCTGGACCTGGTGGTGGCCACGGTGGGTGCCGTGATCATGCCCTGGATGCTCTTCTACCAGCAGGCCGCCACGGTGGACAAGGGGCTGCGCGCGCAGGACCTGCGGGCGGCGCGGACCGAGACCCTGGTGGGGGCGGTGACCAGCGAGCTGCTGATGGCCGCCGTGGTGGTGGCCGCGGCGGCGGCCATGACCGGCGCCGGTGGCCCGGCCGGGTCCCTGGCGGGCGCGCTGCCGGCCGGCCTGGAGCGGCTGGCCACGGGGGTGCCCGCGCTCCTCATCGCGGTGGGCATGGTGGGGGCCGGGCTCCTCGCGGCCGTGGTCATCTCGCTCTCCTCTGCGTGGGCCTGGGCCGAGCTCTTCCGCTGGCCCCACAGCCTGAACCTCCCGGTCCGCCAGGCCCCCCTCTTCTACCTGCTCTACCTCGTCGAGGTGGTTCCCGCGGCCATCGTGGCCCTGGTCGCCCGCGACCTGGTGACGGTCGTCATCGACGCCATGATCCTGAACGTGGTGGTGCTGGCGATCCCCCTCGCCTTCCTGGTGCGTCTCTCCGGCGACCGCGCCGTCCTCGGCCCGCTCGCCAACGGACCGGTCCGCACGACGATCTCGTGGACGGTCACCCTCGGGCTGCTCGCCATGGGCCTCTGGAGCGCGCTCGGCGCGTTCGGCCTGCTGCGCTGAGGCGGGTCAGGCCGGACCGGGGCCCTCCCGCCGGGCCTTGGCCCGCAGCATAGCCAGGTCTGCCTGGCGCAGCAGCTCCGCCGGGTCCGACGGCCGCTCGTCCACGCCGGCGATCCCGATGGACGCGCCGACCGATACCGTGGTGCCGTCCACGTCGATGGGCGCGCTCAGCTCCGCCCGGAGGCGCTCCACGAGTGGCGGTGCCGAGTTGCGCGGGACGCCCGAGAGGATGACGGCGAACTCGTCCCCGCCCAGCCGGGCGATGTGGTCTCCCGGGCGCGTCACGGCCCGGAGCCGCTCCGCCACGGTGCGCAGGACGGCGTCCCCGGCCGCGTGGCCCAGCCGGTCGTTGATCGCCTTGAACCCGTCCAGGTCGACCACCAGGAGCACACTCGGACGCGCCCCGCGGCGGGCCTCCGCCACCGTGTCCTCCAGGCGCGCGCCGAACTCGCGCCGGTTCGCCAGGTCGGTCAGCATGTCGTGCCCGGCGACCCAGCGCAGCCGGTCGCGGTCGAACGCCTGCCAGGCGAGCAGGGCGGGCAGGAGGAAGACCAGGGGCGTCCACCACGCGGTGTCGATGTAGGCCTGCGCCATCAGCCAGCCGACCGCCACCTGGGCGCCCTCGGCCGCCACGTACGAGCGCGTGAGCAGCGCCGTGAGGACCACCCGCCAGCGCCCGGTGCGCACCGTGGCCATCGTGAGGGCCAGGTTCGAACACTCGAAGACGAGTCCGCCGGCCAGGGTCGCCAGCAGGTCGCCGAGTGGCCCCGTCGATGCCTCCGCGGGCAGCACGGCCCGCGCGAGCGAGATGGTGGTCCCGCCGAGCACCGCGGAGACCACGAAGGCGGCGTGGTTGTTGAGGACGCCGTACCAGGGCACCCCGCCCCGCAGCTCGCGGGGCTCCGTCGTCGCGAGGGCGGCCACCCAGGCGGCCACGAAAGGCCCACCCAGGCTCATCGTGCTCACCATCGGCGCCAGGAGCCAGACCAGCCGGGTCCCCTCCGGAAGCTCGGCGCTGACGCCGCTGGCGACCAGCGTGAGCGCTCCCCAGAAGAGGATCCCGAGCAGGGTGGCGTTCCCGCCGGGGACGCCGGCCCACGGAGCCCCGATGCGCGGCTCCGGGTGTGCCAGCAGCGTCACGGCCACCAGCAGGATCGCGCCCGCGACGATGATCAGGGCGACCCGGACCGCGAGGGCGATCGGCATGCGCTGGCTCCCGCCGGCGAACGCCGCGGGCGGACCTGGTGCGTGGGTACCGGTCGGCATGAACGCGTCCGCAGATGGGCCCGAACCGTTCGGGCCTCCCGGGAGGATTGTTCCGCCCGGACGCAGGCACGCGAATCCGTCGATGGTCCCGGCCGAACCCGGCGGATGGTGAGGCCGGCCGGCCGGCGTCCGGATCCGCGGCGCCACCCGGTGTGAAGGCAGTCTCCGGGCGCCGCGACGGGCGAGCCGGTCAGCGGCCGAGCAGCAGGTAGCGGCCCACCGAGACCACGATGACCACGACGCCGCCCGCCTCCAGCGCGAGCCTGCCCACCGCGATGCCGGCGGCCAGGAGGACGATGCCGATGATGGCCCCCAGCCACCACGGTCCCCGACTGTTCACGGGTGGATCTCCCTGATGCTCGGCGCCCGGCGATGGACGTCCTTCGCGAAGAGCCCCACCGGGCACGCCACCCCGGTGCCCTGCAGGCCGCAGTAGCCGTCCGGGTTCCCAGACGGTGATATGCGCTGGTAGTCCTCGGCAAAGTAGAACGCGGGGGCCGGGAGGATCTCGGTCGTGATCGGCCCGTGGCCCGCCGCCGACAGCTCCCGCGCGAACGCGTCACGCGACGCCTCGGCCGCCGACCGCTGCTCCTCCGAGTGGACGTGGATCGCCGAGCGGTACTGGGTCCCCACGTCGTTCCCCTGCCGGTTGCCCTGCGTCGGGTCGTGGTTCTCCCAGAAGACGCGCAGCAGCTCGTCGTACGAGACGACCGTCGGGTCGAAGACGACGCGGACCACCTCGGCGTGCCCGGTCAGCCCGGTGCACACCTCCTCGTAGGTCGGGTTCGGGGTGAACCCTCCCGCATAGCCGACGGCCGTCACGAGGACGCCGGGCGTCTGCCAGAAGAGCCGCTCCGCGCCCCAGAAGCAGCCGAGCGCGAACGTCGCCACCTCGCTGCCGTCCGGGTGGGGGGGCAGCAGGCGGGCGCCGTTGACGAAGTGCGTCTCGGGGACCGGGATGGGCTGCGTCCGCCCTGGCAGCGCCTGGTCGGGAGCCGGCATGCGGAGCTTGCGGGTATCGACGAAGAACATGGCTCGACTCGGGTGCGGTGATGTCCGGTCAGTGTATCCGGGGCCGTCGAAGCCCGGGACGAGGCCGTCGGCGAGGGCGGGGGCGACGTCGACCGGTCGACCGGAGCGACCGGGCATGGTCAGCCCGCCGCGGCGACCGCGCGGAGGAAGCGCTCCCGGTAGGCACGTTCGTAGCGGGTCCGGGCCGAGCCGGACCGCACCAGGGGCCGGGCACGATCAGCCAGCCGGGCGGCGGCGTCGGGGCCCGCGAGGTGTCCCGACGCGATCCCGGCCGCGAGCGCCGCCCCGAACGCGACCGCTTCGTCGGCCTCCGCCAGATCGACGGGCCACGGGCTGACGGCCGACTTGACCGCCAGCCAGCGCTCGTTCCTGGTGCCGCCGCCGATGAGGCGCACCCGCCGCACCCGCACGCCGGCGGCGCGCTCCAGCGACTCGAGCATCCAGCGCGTGGCGTAGGCGGTGCCGTCCAGGATCCCGAGGGCGATGTCCGCGAGGCCGTGCTCCGGGCGCAGGCCGTGCAGGTCGAGCGTCGCCCCGGCGTCGGGCCACGGGGCGGATCGACCCCGCAGGTAGGGCAGGACGAGCACGCCCGACGGGCCGGACGGCGCCCCCCGCAGCAGGTCGACGAATGCGGCGTAGCCGTCCCCCCGTGCCGCTCCGCCGGCGAGCATCGTGTCCACGAACCAGTCCACCGTGGCGCCCGACTGCTGGAGGCCGGCCGCCACGTACCACCGATCGTCCAGGACGTGGCAGCCGGTCGACATGCCCGCGGTCCGCAGCGCGTCCTCGAGCCGGGGCCGGTCGGTGATCACCATCACCGGCTCGGCGCTTCCCATCGAGTCGATCGCCTGGCCCGGGCGGACCACGCCGGCCCCGAAGGCCCCCACTGCGTGGTCGTGCCCGGCCACGCAGACCGGGATGCCCGCCGCCAGCCCGACCCGGGCGCCCACCCCCGAGCGCAGGCCGCCGGCCGCGCGGCCGAACGGCAGCACGGGCGCCATCTGCTCCGGGACCAGGCCGGCAAGGCCGAGGAGGTCGGCGTCCCAGCGGCGCTGCGGGACGTCGAAGGCGAGCGTGCGGCATGCAAGTGACGCGCCCGTGGCGAGGACGCCCCCGAGATGGCGGGCCACCAGTTCCGGCACGCCCGCCCAGGTCGCCATGCGACGCATCGTCCCCGGCCGGTGGCGCCGCAGCCAGAGCAGCTTCGCGAGCGTGTACTTGGCATCGGCGCGGAGGCCTGTCACCGCGTGCAGACGCTCCGGGCCGACCTGCGCGGCGATCGCCGCGGCCTCGGCGACCGGCCGCGGATCGAACCAGGCCATCACGTCGTCGAGCGGGCGCCCCCGTCGGTCGAGCGGCACGCCCGCCTCGGACATCCCGGCGATCCCGATCCCGGCGATCGGTCCGCCGGCCGCGGACACGCACTCGAGCAGCAGTGACTCGACCGCGGCCAGCAGGTCCGGGACGGGGTGGGAGGCACCGCCCGCCGGACGGCGTCGCGTCGGGGTGGAGCGCCGCGCCACGTGGACGACCGTCCCGTCGGCCCGCACCAGCGCGGCCTTGCAGCGCCCGGTGCCCAGGTCCAGGCCGACCAGGAGGCGTGTCGTCGACGGGTCGGACATGGCGTGATGATGCGCCCACGCCGACGCCGACGCCGCGCGCGTACCGGGCGCGCGTACCGACTAAGCTCTGCGCGTGACGCACGCTGCGACGGAGCTCATCCCGGGCGGCCCGCGGCGCCGGCTGATCTGGCTGGCGCTGGCGGCGCTGGCCCTGCTGTGGATCTCCCGGGACGTCCTGCCGCCCTTCGTCATCGCGGCCGTGATCGCGTATGCCTTCAGCCCGCTGGTGGCCGCGATCGAGGCCCGCACCCGGGTGCCACGGATCGTCGTCGTGCTGGCCATGTACGTGGTCGCGCTGGCGGTGATCGCGGCCGTGACCTGGGCCGTGGCCGGCCAGCTGGTGAGCGAGCTGGAGGAGCTGGCGACCGGCGGCGCCGCGGCGCTCGCGGAGAGCCTGCGCACCGTCCTGGGACACGACGCGATCCAGGTGGGCACGCGGCGCATCACCGTCGACGAGATCGCGCGGGGCCTCAACATCGCCATCGCGCAGTCCCTCTCCACGCCGAGCGACGCCCTGCGCCTGGCGAGCCTCGTCGGCGACGTGGCGGTGCAGACGGTCCTGGTGGTGATCGTCTCGTTCTACCTGCTGCTCGACGGCCAGCGGGCATGGCCCTTCGCGCTCCGGTTCGTGCAACCGGAGCAGCGGGAGCGTGCGGTCGAGATGGCGGCGCGCATCCACGCGGTGCTCGGGCGATGGCTGCGCGGGCAGCTCGTCCTGATCGTCCTGGTCGCGCTGGTCCTGTACCTGCTGCTGGGGCCGCTGCTCCACGTGCCGTATGCGCTCGCGCTGTCGATGGTGAGCGGCATCCTCGAGATCATCCCGCTGGTCGGCCCGATCATCGCGGCCGCCCTCGCCGGCACGGTCGCCTTCTCGCACGGGGGAACCGAGCTGGCGCTGGTGGTGCTGGGCATCTACGTCGTCGTGCGGGAGGTCGAGGACCAGCTCGTCATGCCGGTGGTCATCGGGCGGGCGGTCCACCTGCACCCCGTGGTGACGATCTTCGCGGTCCTGGTGGGCCTGTCGGTGTGGGGCGTGCTCGGCGGGCTGCTGGCCGTGCCGGTCGCGGCGGCGCTCAACGTGACCGTCGCCGAGCTCTACCCGGAGACCACGGAAGGGCTCGCCGTGCCGATTCATGCGCCGGTGCCCGGGTCTCCCTCGGGGCTGGTGCAGCCGCCGGCACCCGCCCCGTCCGCCGCAACGCAGCAGCATCCCCCGTTCGCCGCCGGAAGCGCGCCCTCGCCGCAGGAACGGCCGTCCGCCTCCCCGGGTCCCGGCGCGGGCTGAGGCGCGGGCCCGCCAGCGCGCGGGAGCTGGCACAGGGTCGATCGGCCGACGACGTCAGCGAGCGGAAGCCGGCCCGGCGTCCGGCGACCCGGCGTTCGTCGCGCGGATCGCCGCCCGGATCGAGCCCCAGAGCTCCGGCGGAGGGGTCCGCCGCGGGCTGACCATCCCGAGTGCAAGGATCACTTCGTCCAGCTCGCGGGCACCCGCGCGGCAGGCGGGGCAGCCGGCCAGGTGGGCCGCCATGGCGTCCCGCTCCTCGGGATCGAGGTCGTCCAGGGCCGCGCCGGCGGCCAGTTCGAGGACATGCCGATGGTTCATGCGCGGCTCCCCGCCGGCATCTCCGAGAGGGAGTCTCCCAGGATGTCGCGCAGCCGCAGCAGACCGGTCCGGATGCGGGTCTTGGCGGTCCCCAGCGGGATCCCCAGCCGCTCGGCGACCTCGACGTGCGTGAGCCCGGCGAAGAAGGCAAGCTCCACGGATTCGCGCTGTGCCGCGGGGAGCGAGCGGAGCGCCTCGACCACACGCTCGCGCCGCAGGTTCTGCCAGGCGTCGTGGTCCACGTCGTCGGGGGCGACCTCGAGTTCCAGGTCCACCTCGGGCGCCGATCTGCGGCGGGCGGTGGCCTCGCGCCGGAGGACGTCGATCGCCTTGTGGCGCGCGAGGCCGAAGAGCCAGGCGCCCACGCTGCCGCGGGACGGGTCGAAGCGCTGCGCGTCCCGCCAGGCGACGATGAACACCTCCTGGACGACGTCCTGGGCGAAGCGGTCGCCTCCCGTCACCTGGTAGGCGAGCGAGTAGAGCGCGCCGGCGTACCGCTGGTACAGCGCCTCCAGGGCACGTTCGTCCCGGTCGCGCACGCGGGCAAGGAGTGCTGCCTCCTCGTCACGCCGCGCGTCGGTGCCGCCGTCGGGATCGGTCACGGTGCGTTCGGGCATGCTGCGCTGGCATCATGCCACAGCGGCGTGCGGGGCGAGGAAGAGTCTCCACGGCCGCACCCCGGGCGTGCCGGGCGGTCCCCGCGGACCGGTCGGCAACGGATGCGGTAGGCTCCCGCCCATGCCCCGCCGCTCCGTAGCCACCGAGACGGCCTGCCCGCTCCGCGCGCGACTGGCCCGCCTGCTGCCCGGTCTCCACGTGCCGATCCCGCCCGGGCGCGTGGCCCTCATCCGCCTCTACGGGCCCATCGCCGGCGGCGGTCGGACGGCCACGCTGGTGGAACTCGCGGCGCGCCTGCGCGACTCGCGCCGGGTCCCCGCGGTGGTGCTGGACATCGACTCACCGGGCGGTTCCGCCTCGGCCTCGGACGATCTCTTCCTCGCCTTCGAGCGCCTCGCGCGCGCCAAGCCCCTGGTCGCCGCCATCCGCGGCACCGGCGCTTCGGGCGCCTACCTCGCTGCCCTCCCCGCGCGGCGCATCCTGGCCAACCCGAACGCCATCGTCGGCTCCATCGGGGTGATCTCGGCGGGACCGCGCGTGGCCAGGCTGCTCGACCGTGCCGGGGTCAGCGTGACCGTCAGCAAGGCAGGCCGGCTCAAGGAGATGGGCGCGCCGTGGCGGGATGACTCCGACGAGGAGCTCGCCAAGGAGCAGGAGCTGGTCGACGCGATCTACGCCGCGTTCGTCGAGCGTGTCGCCACGGCCCGTCACCTGCCGGAGGAGCGGGTGCGCGAGCTCGCCACCGGCGAGGTCTGGCTGGGCCGCCGGGCCCTGGAGCTGGGGCTCGTCGACGAGATCGGCGACCTGGAGCGCGCGATCGAGGTGGCCGCCGGCATGGCCGGCGTCCCGGCCCGGGCATCGCGGGTGCGGCTGCGGCAGCCGCTGCTGGGCCGGCTCGTGGACCGCGTGGCGAGCACCACCGCCTCCGCGCTGGCGGACGAGGTCGAGGCTCGCCTGTCCGACCGGTACCGGGGCCTGTAGGCGTCGTGTCGGGGCGCAGCAGCGGGGGGATCGCCGGCTCCAGGGCGGTGCGTGTCGTCACCGCTGCGCTGCTGGCCGTGGCCATCGGGGTGGTGGTGGCCATCCCGCTCCCGTCGTCCCCCGTTCCTCGCGCGTCCGCGGCCGTGCTGCCGCCGGCACCCGGCAGCTGGTCGGTCCGGACCTGGAGTCCGGCGGCCGAGGACCTGCTGGCGGCACTGACCAACGACACGCGCGCCTCCGCCGGGCTCCCGCCGCTCGCGGTCGACGCGCGGCTCACCTGGCTCGCGCGCTGGCGGAGCCGGGACATGGCCGTGCGCGGCTACTTCAGCCACGAGATCCCGCCCGCCGGCACCACCGTCTTCGACGTGATGCGAAGCATCGGCATCGAAGCCAGCTGGGTGGGGGAGAACATCGGGTGGGACAGCGCGGCACCCGCGGACGCGACGTCCGTGATGGAGCGCGCCTTCCTGGGATCGAGCGCACACCTGGCCAACATCCTGGACACGCGCTACGACGCCTTCGGAGTCGGGACGTACCGCGCTGCCGGCGGCCGCGAGTACTTCACGGTGATCTTCATGGACGGCACGGCGGACGCCACGCTGCCCGCGCTCGAAGCGACCGGCCGGGTCTCCGCGCGCATGATCGCGGGCACGCACATCACGGTCCGGGCGACCATCTCGGGTGGCGCGTACCCGGACCGTGTCGGCTGGTACTTCGACGGCCGGCGCATCGGCAGCGGGCCGCGGTTCTCGTTCACGAGCTCCAGCGTCGGCGAGCACCAGGTCCGGCTGGTCGTCGTCGACGCGGCAGGCAACGTCGTGCGGCGCACGTACACCCTGCTCGTGGCTCCGCGCCCCGCATAGGACGCGCTCCGGCGGACCGCGCCGGAGCGGCAGGCACCGTGCCGCGGGCCGGGTGCCGCAGGCCGTCGCCGCGGCTCGTATGACAAGGACGCCGCAGTCGCGTACGGTGAGGGCCGTCGCGACGGCCGGGTCCGGGGCGCGGCAGCAGCACGAGGTGGCGGCATGGCGGAAGCGACCAGGCGCACGGCGGGGGCCGTGGAACTCGTCCGGAACGTGGGGCTCATGGCCGACGGACCGGTCCGCTGGGGGATGCCGGCCCGCAGCAACCGTCCGGGCATCTACCTGGTCGAGATCCCCGCGCCCCTCCCCCGCGCGCCGGTCGACGTGTCGCCGGTGGGCACCTGGATCGACCGCGTCCCCGCCATGCTCCTCGACGGTCACCGTCCCACCGGCAAGGAGCTGACCCAGCGGCTGGCCTCGTTCTGGCTCCCCGACCAGGTGGTGCTCTACGTCGGGGCCACCACCGGGCCCCTCGGCCGGCGCATCGACGAGCTCGTCCGGACGCCGCTGGGCGACCCGGCGCCGCACCCGGACGGCCGCTGGCTGAAGACGCTGCGCGGCCTGGACCAGGCGCGTGTCTGGTGGGCCGAGACCGACGCGCCGGAGGAGTACCAGGATGCCCTCCTGGCCGCGTTCTCACAGGCCGTCGATCCCGCCGTCGTCAGCGCGCTCCACGACCCGACGGTGGTGGTGCCGTTCGCGAACATGGCGGCGCCGGGCGCCCTCCCGAAGGAACACGGGATCACCACCGACCTGCTGGACGCGTCGCCGGAGGCGCCGACCGCGACCCGTCGGGTGACCTCGCTGCCGCCCGGTGACGCGGTCTCCAGCGACCTCGGGATGGCGCCCCGGGGCCGGGCGAGCGGAGGAACCAGCCGGTCCTCTTCCGCGACGGGACGGAGCGGGGGCACGGGCGGCGCGACCCGCACCAGTGCAGGCCGGACCCGGGCGCCTGCCGCGTCGAGTCGCGCTCCGCGGGCCACCGGTGGATCCCGGGGCCGCCAGGCCGCAGCAGCGGCGCCGGCGCGCACGCCAGCCCCCGTCCACGTCACTCCCGAGGGCCTCGCCCGCCTCCGCGCGGAGCTGGACGAGCTGGTCCGGGTGCGGCGCCCGGAGATCATCGCGCGCGTCCGGGCGGCCCGCGAGCTGGGCGACCTCAGCGAGAACGCGGACTACGAGGCCGCGCGCAAGGAGCAGTCGTTCGCCGAGGGACGCATCAGCCAGCTCGAGTCGATGATCCGCCACGCCCAGATCATCGAGGCGCCCGCGGCCGCCGACGAGATCGCGCTGGGCTCGACCGTGGTGGTCGAGTCGTCCGACGGCGAGGAGATCTACACCATCGTGGGGTCGAGCGAGGCGCGCCCCGCCGAGGGCCGCATCTCGAACACCTCGCCGCTCGGCCTCGCCCTGATGGGCCACCGGGCGGGCGACGACGTGGTGGTGCGCGCGCCGATGGGCGACCGCCACTACCGCATCCTGGAACTGCGGTGAGCCCCACCGGCCCGGGAGCCGCGGCATGACCCGCATCCTGCTGCGGGACGGAGCGCTCGCCGACGGGCGCTCCGCACGCTCCGAGCCCGGCACGAGCCTGCTGATCGAGGACGGGACGATCCGCTGGATCCGCCCGAGCGACGCCGAGGAGGATCCGGGACCGCTCGACGGCCTGCGGGTGATCGACGCGAGCGGGAGCACGATCATCCCCGGGATGGTCGACGCCCACAGCCACCTGACGATGCCGGGCGGCGCGCACTGGATCGACCGACTGGCCGACCCTCCGGAAGCGCAGCTGGCGGCCGCGGAGGACAACGCGCTGCTCCTGACCGGAGCCGGCGTCCGGTGGGCGCGCGACGTGGGCGCAACGACCGCGGTCGACCCGGTCGACGGGCGGCGACGGGCACTCAGCCTCGGGGTGCGCGACCGGTGGCGGGGCCGACGTGGCTATCCGGAGATCCGTGCCGCGGGCACCTGGGTCACCCGGACCGGCACGTTCCCTCCGGGGATCGCGGTGGATGCCCGCGACGCGGACGAGCTGCTGGCGCTGACCCTCGGGCAGCTCGACGACGGCGCCGACCTGGTCAAGCTCTACCTCGACGGGCCCGATGCAGCGGTGCCGCCCTGGTCCGCCGCAGAGGTGCGCCGCGTGGTGGAGGCAGTCCATGCGCGCGGCGCGCGGGTTACCGCGCATTCGTCCCGACTCGACGGCTCCCGGGTCTGCGCCGAGGCGGGCGTCGACGCCATCGAGCACGGGTTCGAGCTGAACGCCGACCTCGCCGCCGCGCTCGCCCGCCAGGGCACGTACCTGGTCTCGACGCTCGCCGTCTTCCGCTCGTGGATCTCCTTCGGGGCCACCACCCGCCTGCCGCGGTTCGCCTCGGACGAGGGGCGGCGACGGGTCCTGGAGCGACGCGAGCTAGCGATCGAGTCCGTGCGTGCCGCCCACGCTGCCGGCGTCCCCATCGCGACGGGCACCGACTTCGGCGGAGGCTCCACGCGGGCCAACCAGCTGGCGTGGGAGGTCGAGTCGCTCGTCGAGGCCGGGTTCGAGCCCTGGGAGGCGCTCGGTGCCGCCACGTGGCGTGGCGGCGAGCTGCTGGGGGTCCCGGATGCGGGCACCATCCGCGAGGGCGGGCCGGCCGACGTGGCGCTGGTGCACGGCGATCCCCTGTCAGACCCGGCCGCGCTCTGGCGGGTCTGGTGGGTCGCCTGGGCATGACACATCGGCGTGCGGTGGCGGTCGGCCGGGTCGCCCGCACCTGACCCCCGGTGCCCGGGCCCGCCCGGCGAGCGGATCGGTCCCATCCGTAGTACCGTCTGGCCCGCCCGGAAGGAACGCCGCAGCAGGAGCCACGACAACCGAAGATCGCCGCCCCCACGGCTGACCTCGTGTCGTCGTCGTCCCCCCTACCGTCCACTGCCGGCGGTCGGTTCCCACGTGGTCCGTGCCCTCCTTCCGGTGTCTGCACGCCCGGTCTGCCCGTGCGCGGCTCGTCCCACCGCCATCGCCCGTGACAAGGCGATGTCCTGGTAGATCGGAGGGATCGTGCGAACGACCTCACGTCTTCGGGTCGCCCTGATGGCGACCCTCGCATCCGCCTCGTTCCTGTTCACCGCCGCCGCCTCTCCCCCATCGGCCGCGGCCGCGACGCCGACCACCACCCAGCCTGCATCGCCGGCCACCACCACGTCGACCACCGCGACAGCTCCCTCGGGCACGTCCCCCTCCGGCTCATCCCCCTCGGATTCGTCTCCCTCTGCTTCCCCCGCACCCGGCACCGCGCCCTCGTCGGGATCCACGCCCGCGGCTGGATCCACGGCCGCGTCACCCAGCGGCTCCGCCGCTTCCCAGGCGACGCCCGCGCGACCGACGAGCCCCTCCTCCCACCCCGTCACGACCACGCTCGCCGACCTGGTCATCGCCGATGCACTGCGGCACGTCGGCGCCCCGTACGTCTGGGGCAGCGCGGGTCCGTGGGCGTTCGACTGCTCCGGCCTGGTGTACCGGGTGTTCGCCGACAACGGCATCGCCTGGATGATCGATGGCTCCCACAGTGCCTACGAGCAGTACGCCATCTTCCGCGCGCGGGGGCTCGCGAGCCGGACCGGCGGGGAGCCCGGCGATCTCGTCGTCTACGGTGACGGCTCGCACATCGGGATCTACCTCGGCCACGGCCGCGTGGTGAGCGCCCTGGTGCAGGGCGTGCGGGTCACCGGCGTCTACGCCCTCACCACGCCCTTCACCGCCTTCCTGCACACGCACCTGGACACGCGCGTCGTGACGCTGGCGTCGACCTCGAGGACGGCGAAGCCAGCGACGCGAACCGGCACGTCCAAGGGATCCACGGCAACGCGGAGCACCTCGAAGCCGCGCGTGCTCCTTCGCCATCCCGCCACCGCGGCCATCCTGCGCGCGGCCCCGACCACGGCGGGCCGTCCCCTGGCCGTCCTCGCGCCCGGGACGTCGCTGCGGGTCGTCCGTTCGACCCGCGATCGTGCCGGCCGGACGTGGGACGAGGTCCGCACGCCCGGCGGCCAGGTGGGGTGGGTGGCGAACTGGCTGCTGCGGGCATAGGGCGCGCCGCTCGGCCACCGCGGACATGGGCGCCACTCGGCCCGTGACGTCCGGTCTCTCCGACCCTCGCGGGCGGCCCCCATCCGGCCGACCATGACGCGGGTTTCGCGGGCCATCCGGGCCGCGACGCCGGAGGAGGGCGCGCATCGATGGACCGCAGCAGGCTGCCGGGGTATCTCGCCGCGGGACTCGTCGGCGCCCTGGTCGTGGTGATTGCCGGTGGGGCGCTGGCAGGGGCCGGCGTGCTGAGCGTTCGCACGGGATCCGCCGGATCGTCCCCCTCCCCGGCGCTCGCATCCGGCGCGCCGGCGGGCAGTCCGTCCTCGGCGTCGCCGGGCGTGCCCGGCGCCGGCGGATCGG
>JAJYGO010000473.1 GCA_021785115.1 Chloroflexota bacterium
GGGCCGCCGCGTGCGCCCGGACCGAGAGGTCGCGGACCTGTCCGATCCGCATGTCGCCACGGGCGAACGATCGGACGCCGTCGATGGCCTCACGAGGGCGTCTGTCTCCCGGAGCCTCCGCCTCGAGCAGCGCCAGCGTCCGCTCGGCGCAGTCGGCGGCCCACGCGGCCAGCACTCGCCGGTCGTCCTCGCTCAGCGTCAAGGCACCAGGCTGGCGTTCCATGCCACGGTTCCTCTCGTCGGCTCTCGGCACGAGAGCATCGTCGGCTGAGCGGCGCGGCTGGTCAACTCGCTTCCCCGCCCGACGGTCACCGCGGCGGGCGGAGCATCCCCCAGAGGTGCGGGGCGTCGATGACGTCGGAGCTCAGGTCCCACTCGGGAGATGGCCACCCCGGAAACCTGACCGATGTTGTCCGGTACCGCGTGCACAATACCGAGCATGAACTCCATCCTCGTCAACCTCTTCCGCCATCACCGCTGGGCGAACGAGCGGATGTTCGAGGTCTGCCTGCCTCTCACTGATGCGCAGCTGGCCACCGAGATCACCGGCACCTACGGCCGGGTCGACCAGACTCTCCTCCACCTCGCCGCCGGCGAGGGCGGCTACCTGCACTGGCTCACCGGCTGGACGCCGCCGGAGGGCTACGGCCTCGGCGAGGGGGTCTCCTTCCCGGGCGTCCCGCTCCTGCTCGAGCGGGTGCGGATGACCGGCGACGCACTGATCGAGGTCGCGCGCGAGCTGCCGGCCGACCGCGTTCTCACCGACGAGGAGGGCCGCGCCATCCCCGCCTGGGTGGTCCTGCTCCAGGCCCCGCACCACGCCACGGAGCATCGGCAGCAGATCGCCACCATGCTCACCCACCTGGGCATCGAGCCGCCCGAGCCGGACCTGTGGGCCTTCAACGAGGCCCGCGAGCGCGGCGAGGTAGAGGCGGAGCCGAGTCCAGGTCACTGAGCGTCGTTGGCGCGCCACATCAAGGCATGACAGGTGGAGGTCAACGAAGTCTCCTGGTCTGTGCGAAAGGATGACGTCACGTGCCCGGCAGATCACTCACGATTGAGCAGGTTCTGACCCTGCTTGCAGAAACGCCGCCGCGCATCGCCGCGCTGACCGCCGGTCTGGCACCAGCTCAATTGCATACCACCCCCAACCACGATGGGTGGTCCGCAAACGATGTGCTTGCCCATCTCCGTGCGTGCGCTGACGTCTGGGGCAACTGCATCGTGGCGATGATCGCCGAGGACACGCCGACGCTGCGGGCTGTCAATCCCCGCACCTGGATCAAGAAGACGGACTATCCCGAACTGGAATTCCGGCCCTCGTTGCGCTCCTTTACCACGCAGCGTGCCGATTTGCTGGCAGTCCTGGAACCGTTGCCGCACGAAGGCTGGTCACGTGCAGCGACAGTGACGGGGGCGGGGAAGGTACTCGAGCGGACCGTGCTGTTCTATGCGCAGTGGCTGGCTCGCCATGAACGGCAGCACGTCAAGCAGGTCGAACGCATCGTCAACACGATGCACATGTAGCACTCAGCCCCCGTGCCCAGCGGCAGCGCTCCGTGCCTCGCGCGGGCCACCCGCCGCCTCCCGAGCCGTACGAAGCGCCGCCTCGACCCCGCCGCTCCATGCCTGGCCGTGTCCCGGCAGCACCCAGCGCGCCTCGATCTCCTCCAGCCGGGCCAGCGACTGCAGCGCCCGCTCGCGGTCGATGGTGAACGGCGCAAGGCGCGGTCCACCGGCGCCCGTCAGGACGTCGTGCGTCGTCAGCGCGTCTCCCACGAACAGCGCGTTGACGGCCGGCACGTGGATCGCCACGCTGCCCTGGGTGTGGCCCGGCACGTGGATGACCCGGGGCGCCCCGGGCACGTCAGTGTGGGCCCATTCGCGCCGAAGGTCCGAAGCTCGGTGACGGGCACGGCCCATTGGAACGCGCCGTGCGGCGGCCTCCACGACGTTGACTCTGTAAGCCGCAAGGTTTACAACTGTCAACGTGACTGTTGACAGCCCGTTCTTCGGCGGCTCGGCGGTGCGCCGGGCGATTCTCCAGGAGTTCTTCTCGCGACCGGGAGTCGTGCGCCACGTGAGACAGCTGGCGCGCGAGGTGGGCTACTCGCCGACCATCGTGGGCAAGGAACTCCAGCGGCTGGAACGGGCGGACGTGCTGAGGTCCGAGCGGATCGGCGGAACGCGCCGCTATGAGGTGGATGAAGCATCGCCCATCGCCCCCGAGATCCGCTCGCTCGTGCAGAAGACGATCGGGATCGAAGCGAGGCTCCGGGCGGCGCTCCAGGGCGTGGCCGGTATCGAGGAGGCGTTCCTGTACGGTTCGTATGCCCGGCACGAGGAGCGCGCCACGAGCGATCTCGACGTGTTCGTGATCGGCCACGTCGACCAGGAGCTGTTGTCCGAACGGCTGGCGGACGCCGAGCGGGACCTCGGTCGTGACGTGAACGTCGTCAGCTACGAGCGCGAGGAACTCGACCGGCTTCGATCCGAAGGCGACCGATTCGTCGAGGACGTCCTGGCGGGTCCCCGGGTCTCCCTGGTGCCGCCGCCCGGGCGGAGCCGATGACCGACCGCACCCTGGACGAGCTCGTGAAGGCGGGGCTCCTGGAGGCCAAGCCGCGGATCCTCGTCGAGTCGGTGGCTGGCTCGCACGGTCGGAACGGGACCTTGACCTTGCGGCTCAGGTCCTGGGCGGCATCGACCGCGATCGCGCGATGGCCGTGGCGTACGAGGCCGGCTACCGAGCGTGCGCCGGCCTCCTCGATCTCGCCGGCTACCGGGCGACGAGCCAGCCTGGGCACCACCGCGCCGTGATCGATGGGGCCCTCGCGGTCCTCGGCGAAGACCAGCGGGCGCGGCTCCGCCGACTGGACCGGGCTCGCCGTTTCAGGAACGACGCTCTGTACGGCGACGGCGCGAAGGCTGGACAGGCAGAGTTCGATCAGCTCCTCGAGGACGTGCGGTGGCTGCTCGATCGTCTCAGGGAAGCCCTGAGCTGACCGCCACACTACCCCCGCGTCCTCGCCGAGCACAGGAGCCGACCCGCAGCCATGAACGCCGACGCCTTGCGTGCTGCTCCCGGGCCACGGAGGCCCGCGGCGGGGTCGACACTCCTGCCGCCGGGCATCACGCGGACGGATCGATGATCGACAGGCCCGTGAATGCGCTGCGGTAGATCCCTCGGTCGCGCGTCAGGAGCCTGTCCGCCTGGGCCTCGGCATGGGCTG
Organism: Chloroflexota bacterium; assembly: GCA_021785115.1. The sequence continues at coordinate 3,234 of JAJYGO010000473.1, forward strand.
CTACTGCGAAGTCCGCGATCAGCCGCTCCCGCGCCCCACCGTGCTGCCGATGCCGTCTCCAGGCGGCGCCCGCTGCCGCTGCTGCGGCCGCGCTGGTCGGGCTGAACTCGACGCCGAGACGGGCCAGCGCATCGGCCGCGCCCGCGGGCTCAGGGAACGCAGCCGTCATCTCCGCCCACACGACGTCACAGGCGACCAGGCCGCCTTCTCGCAGGCATCGACGCAGCGCGTCCCTCGACGCCGGGCCGTGAGCGACGTCGGCACCGAACACGTCGAGTAGCACACTGGTGTCGACGGCGGTGATCATGCCGGTCGCGGACCCCGAAGCTGGTCGAGGATCTCGTCGGTCGACGCGCCAAGGGCAAGTACCCCGTAGACCGCGTCGACTGGATCGACCGTGCTCGCCTTCCGCGCGACGAGGCGCCCCTCCTCCTCCTCGAAGTCGAGCACCTCCCCGGCCCGAATCCCCAGCCTGTCGCGCAGCCGCTTCGGGATCGTGACCTGGCCCTTCTCGGACACCACGCTCTTCATACCGCCATGGTATGAATTCCTACTTAGAAGATCAAGAACCTACCCATGCCCCGCTGGCCCGCGGCGCGGCGGATGAGGATCGACGCAAGAACGTCGGTCGCTGGGGCTGAGACAATCCCGCGCGCGGGCGCTGGCAGCCTGCCGTCGACCTGCGACCAGGGGAGACACGATGGGTCGGGTGGTGAACTCGACGACGTGTGAGGTCGGCGCGTGACCGCGCCCCCCGGCGAGGGCGCCCTCCTCGACCGGCGGACACTGAACCGGACCCTGCTGGCCAGGCAGCATCTCCTGCAGCGCTCCGCGACGCCGGCGCCGGACATGATCGAGCACCTCGTGGGTCTGCAGGCGCAGGTGCCGCGCGACCCGTACATCTCGCTGTGGTCGCGCCTGCGCGACTTCGAGCCCGACGCGCTCGAGCGCCTGCTGCTCGATCGACAGGCGGTGCGCATGACACTCATGCGCACGACGCTCCACCTGGTGACGGCGCGCGACGCGGTGTCGCTCCGCGGTGTGCTCCAGGGCGTCTGCGAGCGAGGGTACGAATCGTCCCCGTTCCGGCGACGGCTGGACGGAGTCGATCTCGATGAGCTGTGCGCCGTCGGTGCCTCGCTCGTGGACGAACGACCGCGCAGCATCGCCGAGCTGGGCCTGGCGCTGGCCGATCGGTGGCCCGACCGCGATCGCGAGGCGATGGCGTACGCCGTGCGGTACCGGGTGCCGCTGGTCCAGGTCACGCCACGAGGTCTGCTCCAGCGCTCGTCCGCTCCGCGCGTGACCACGCTCGCCGGCTGGCTCGGGGCGTCGACCGGCGACACTCCCGCCGTCGACCCTTCCCCCGACGAGGCCGTCCTGCGCTACCTGCGGGCGTTCGGGCCGGCCGGCGGCGCCGACATCCGCGCCTGGTCCTGGCTCACGGGTGTCCGCGGGATCATCGAGCGCCTTCGCCCATGTCTGCGCTCGTACCGTGACGAGGCCGGCCGCGAGCTCCTGGACGTCGAGGACGGCGTGTTCGCCGACCGGGACGAGCCGGCGCCAGCCCGCTTCCTCGGCGAGTACGACAACGTCTTCCTCTCCCATGCCGACCGCTCGCGCATCACGGGAGACCTCGCGTGGGGCGCTTCCTTCACGCGGAAGGGCGCGTTCTTCGTCGACGGCTTCCTCGCGGGCGCGTGGCGTCTCGGGCAGGCCGGAGGCGGCGCGCCAGTCGTGGAGCTGGAGGCCCGGCGGCCGCTGACCGTCGCGGCACGCGACGAGGTCCACGCGGAGGCCGTGGGGCTGCTCCGGCTTCTCGCCCCCGGCGCGGCGGATGGCGGCATCGCCTGGCAGGAGCCCTGACCCCTCCTATCCGCGGACACCGCCCCCGTGCGCCGCCGCGACGTCGCCGATGATGGCGGCCAGCTCCCGCGGCCGCGACCACATCGGCCAGTGGCTCGTGGGCAGGTCCACCCAGGTGACGTTGCGCAGCTCCCGGAGGCCGGCCAGCCACGGCCAGTCGTGGTCCCTGGCGTACGCCTGGTATTGCTCCGCCGTGTAGCCGGTGCAGATGATCGTGCTGGGGATGTCGAGGCGGGCGTCGTTGGTCAGCTCGGCGCCCTCGCGCAGGAGCGCGCCCGGCACCGGGACCGCGCGCCGGCGGAACGTCTCGAGCTGATCCTCGCTCAGCCCGTCGAGGTTCTCCTCGGCCGCGAGCTGGTCCCAGTCCAGTGGCCGCTCGACGCCGGCGAAGCCGGGATCCAGGGCACCCTTCCCGGGCGCCGTGTCGACATACACCATGGCGGCGATCCCGTCCGGTATCCGGTCGCTCGCCGCATACCCCGAGAAGCCGCTCGCGCTGTGGACCGCCAGGACGGCCGGCCGGCCCGCCGCCTCGACCGCCGCGCAGATCGCGTCGACGTGGTCAGCCAAGGTGATCGTGGAGCGGTCGGCGTCGGCCGCTTCGAGCCCGGGCAGCGTGATCGCGGTGACCTCGTGACCCTGGCCGCGCAGGATGCCCACCACCTCGTCCCACGCCCAGGCCCCAAGCCAGAACCCGGGAACCAGGATGATCGGTGCATTCGCCATCACTCGCCCCCGTGTGCGATGCCATGGGCGACGTTCCGCGCCCGCCCGATGATGCGCGACGATCATGCCGTGCGGTGACAGGAATCGCCCGTCTTCGCCTCGCGGGCGTCCATTCGCGTCCTACCCGCCTTGCCGCCCCTCGCGCCGGAGCTGGGCACGCAGGCGGTCGAGCGCCCGCTGGGCGTAGGCCTCGCGGCGGTTCGCCACCCGCACGACTAGGACGAGCAGCCGGTCATCGTTCACCGGGTACAGCACGCGGTTGTCCCCGACGCGGATCCGGTACACGCCCTCCGGGATTCCCTCGAGACACCTGGCCCCCATCGGCCGCGGGTCGGAGGCCAGCGCCTCGATCGCCGCGACCACCGACCGCCGAGCGGCCCCCGGCAGCGCCTCGAGCTGGCGGACGGCCAATGGCAGGAACGCGACGGCGTACGCCACGGTTTAGAGTCCGAGGCGCGCGCGGACTTCCTGCAGGGGGATGGGCCGTGCGTTCGCCGGATCTGCCAGGGCCTCTCGCACCGCCGCGAGATCGAGCTCGTCCTCCAGCGCGTCGAGCAGCGTGGCATCCGACGCGGGCACGAGCGCGGCGACCTCCTTGCCATGACGCACGAGCACGATCCGCTCGTGGCCATACGCCACGCGGTTCACGAGCTCGCTCAGCTCCTCGCGCGCCTCCGATACCCTGATGCTCGATCGGACCGGAACGTCATGTTCGTTCATTCTGTACAAAAGGTACGATCGGGCCGGTTCCCCGTCAACGGGTCTCGAGATGCAACGCCGGGCGCGTGTGACTATCGTCACATGCAACGGGCGCTTCGGCACTGTCGGGCGCCGCCCGGCACGGCTGTACTGTCCCGAATCCGCGGAGACCCGGCCAGGGCGGCGCGCCAACGCTCCCGCCTGCGAGGGGGCCCGGTCCGCCGGATTGCAGCCTC
>JAJYGO010000424.1 GCA_021785115.1 Chloroflexota bacterium
AGCGTTCAGGTCAGCCCGACCTCGCGCCCGATCACCTTCGCCATGAAGCCCGACGCATCAGCTTCGACGAGCGCGCGTACCTCGCTGCGCACGCCGTCCTCGCGCCCGACCGCCCGAGCCGCGTCCAAGGTGTTCGCCCAGGCGGACCACACGTCCGCGCCGGTCACCTCGTACCCGCACCCGTGCGCGAGCCAGCGCAGCGCCGCGAGCCCGGCACCGAGCGCGAACTCGGGCCGTTCCTTCACGTGGTCCCGCGCCGCTCGCGTGAGCGTCTTCGGGTCCGTCGGCGTCCGGGACGCGAGCGCGAGCGCCTCGTCGTACAGCCCGGCCTCCTTGGCGGCGGCGAACCACTTGCCCTCCTCGCCGGGCGTGGAGGCCACGAGATCCTTGAGGAGCTCCCCGGCCGCCTTTCCCGGGTAGCGCTTCGCGAGCGCCCGGAACGTCGCGAGGAACGTGCCACCGCGCGCGGCCCGCACTCCGTAGCGCTGGTAGGCCTCGTCGGCGAGGCCGGAGCTCAGGAGGACCTCCTCGCAGGCCCGATCGACCGCGAGGTCGTTCGTCCACTTGCCCCGACTCGCCTCGGCGAACTGGATTGCCTCGGCCTTGCGCCCCATGCCGACGAGGGCGCGCATGCCCCAGGACCGAGAGTGCCAGAGCGACCGCGGATCGCGCTCGACCACCTCGAGCAACTCGGCGAACCGCCCGGCCCGGTGCAGCGCGCTCAGGCACGCCACCGCGCCCTTGTAGTACCCCCGCATGCCCGGATCGGGGCTCAGCGCCTGCGTGGTGATCCAGAGCTGCTCGTCTGCCCATGAGGATGCCCGCTCGGCGGATCCGCAGATCTCTCCCCAATGCTTTCCGAGGGACTCCAGGTACGGGATCTGGTCGTCGTTGAACGCCTGCCACAGCCGCTCGATCCAGTTCTCCCGGACATCAGCCGGCGCCGGCGCGGCGCCGATGAGGGCCGCGAGCTCCCCGATGGCGGCGTGGACCGCAGACCCGATAGCCCCGGAGGAGCTGTCCACCTGCTCGAGCGCCGGCGAGAGCCGCTCCAGGAGCGCGACCGCCCCCTCGCCCCCGAGCACCGGGTCCTTTCGCGCCACTCCCCGGATCTCCGCCACTGCCTCCCGGACGCGCTGGACCGCCGGCTGCGACCGCCACCCGAAGCCTCGCCTCCGGAAACGCGCCTTGAACTTCCAGGTGTGCTTCACCGATCCCCCTCCCCCCACCGCGCCTTGGCGCGCTCGAGGAAGGACGGTCTCTGGCTCGGCCCACCTCCCGCCACGACCTCCGCGAACCCGTCCATGAAGCCGCGCTTGCGCCGGTGCTCCACCCGGACGAAGGCCACGATCCGCTGCCACACTCCCGGGAGCCCGGCTGCCTCGTAGCAACGCCGCGCGCGCTCGAGGTCGGCGAGCGCGGTGTCGTAGTACCGGCTTCGCTTGGCCTGGACGATCCGCAGCCCCTGCGTGCTCCAGAGCCGCGCGGCCGCGTCCGGGTGGGCCTGCTCGAGCTTGGCCGCCGCGGGCTCGCCGACGTGGTGGCTCACGCCCTCGAGTCCAGCGTCGGTGGCCCGGCGGACGGCGGCCGCGAGTCGATCGAGCTCGCCTGTCTCGGCGAGGAGGTGGAGGAGAGACTGGATGTCTGCGCCTTCCGCCGCCTCTATCGCCTTCCCGTGCCACAGGGCTCGCTCCGCCTCGGGCACGAACTTCATGAGGTCCGCGTAGGTGTACGCGCTCGGATGCGCGCGGAAGTCCGCCCAGGCCTCCGCGATCACCTCGTCTCCCCGTCCGCGCGCGACGAGCAGGTCGCGCCTCATCCGGCGCAGATCGAAACCCTCGGAGTGCAGACGACCCTTCTCCTCCGCGAGCGCGAGCCCGCGTTCGACCCACTCCAGCGCGCCCGCGCTCTCGCCCTTCTCGCGGAGCATCGCGGCAACCTCGCGACAGTCGGCCACCATCGTCCCGGTTGCGGCGACAAGGGCGAGGTAGCCGTCCAGGTCCCGCTGGTGCCGGAGCAGGGCCCGGAGCACCTCGGCCCAGCGGCCCCGCGATCGGGCGGGATCCACCGGACGCACCGACGGCGAGCCCGGCCCGGGCGCCACCTCGAACCGCGCCCGAATCGCACGCGCGAAGGCGGCGAGTCCGGGTACGTCGAACGCCTTCACGATCTCGCGCTCGAGCCCATGGCAATAGCCGTAGTGGTCCTCCTCCATGCGGTGGACCAGACGCGCCGCCGTGTCGCCCGGATCGGCCCGCGCGGCCTGGCGCGCCCGGACCCATCCACCGAGGAGCTCCTGGACGAACTCGCCGAAGTAGCCGCCCGAGTCGTCGATCTCCCCAGCCCTCTCGTGGCAACCGGCGAGGAAGGCCTCGTAGACGTCGACGGACGCCGCCGGCTCGACCGCGACCCACGATGCCAGCTCCTCCTCGAGGATCTCGAGCCCCCGCACGAACGCGAACGCCGCGCCGTAGGGGATGAACGCGTCGGGCTGGAGCGCCCCCTCGATCCGGCGCTCCCACCGGGCCTTCTCGTCACGGAGCTCCGCCGTCACGACCTGCCCCGCCGTGGCGGCGCGCGCCGCCGCCTGGGGCGGGCCGCCTCCTCGTCTACGTCATCGCGCTCCTCGTCGTCGTCGAATGGCTCTGCGATGAACCCGGAGTCGTCACCGTGTTCGATGAAGACGCGCCCGGTGAGACATCCGTCCTTCCGGAGGGTAGCCCACCCGCGGCCCCGGACCGCGTCGCACTCGTCGGTGCCTCCCCAGGTGAACGCGACGTGTGGCCGTCCGTTGCGCCGGCCGTGCTTGCAGTCGAGCGTGCCGTCGATCGCGACGAACCGGAGCGCGCCGCCGTCACCGACGAACTCGATGAACGCGGGCCCGAGGAGGTCCATCGCGTCCACATCCCACTGCGTCATCTCGGTGAGACGCCACCTCCCCTCGATGTGCTGCAGGGGTTCGTCGGCAAGGGCACCGCGTCCGCGCTGGAGCTCTCTCGTCATGCTGGTGATTCCAACGAATCCCCACGAGGTCGTCGGTCGGGATGCGTCGGTCCGGGCCCCGGGAGGCGACCTGCATAGCACGTCGGGAGGACAGCATCGGTCCACCAGGCGTTGACCAGGCGTTACGCGGGGCCCTCCCGGACGAGCAGGGTTCTAGACGCGGCGCGCGGCCAAGAGTCTGTTGGCTCTCGACCAAGCGCGCGTTCGTTTCCAGGCACCCCGCAAACGCCGTGTTTGCAGGCGTTCCATCGCGCGGCGGCAGCAGACTGCGAGTTTCCGCGCCTCGCTGCAGCCGTGCTGCAGTCGCGAACGACTGCGGCCAAATCACAGGGCGTGAAAAGGCGAAGGCCGCGATCCACCGGTTTCCCGAGCAGAATCGCGGCCTTCTAAGTCGGGGAGACAGGATTTGAAAACGAGACCCGGAGAGCAACTAACCATCTGACGACACGGCGCTTTTCCCGTTCTCAGCGCCGTTTTTCGGCCTCTCCGCTTCCAAGTTCAAGTCCAATGGAGTCCAGTGGTTAGCAGCCGAAGGCAGCCGAGTCTTGGAAGCATTTTGGAATCAGTGAGCCGGTGGCCGACCCCTAGTGATGGCGATAGGCGACGAACAAGACGTAGCCCGCCAGGAGCACGTAGATGCAGGTGAACAGGCCCGGAATCTTGCTCTCGATGTGCGTCACGGGGCGATAAAGCTTCGGGTTCTTCCCTCGCCCGACCATTTCCCATTCCGCGTCATACAGCTTCAGCGGGAGTTCCTTCTCGACGAGGTGGACGACGTTGAACTTCGCCGAGTTGAGGTCGCGGTACGACCGGATTAGCGAGTACCAGAGCGAGCACACCAGCACACCCGCCGCGGACACGGCGAAGTACCAGCCCAGGCGCTCGGTCTCATCCTTCGCCACCGCTAGACCAAGAAGCGCCACGAGCGCCGTGTTGATCGTGACGAAGAACGAGTTCGCTGTCATCCGCCGACTGCTCACGCGGTCGGCCATCTCGACGTAGAGCTTGTACTGCTCTAGGCGGTGCTGGTCGAAGCAGTCGCCGTAATGCTCCTTCGCCACACCGGGTAGCACCGCGAGGGCGGAGAGTTTGAGATCCCGCTCCGCAGCCGTCGTGCTGCTCGCGGCAGGCGTTCTCGTGTCGTGTTCTCCCGCCATTTACAGTCTGTTGATGAACGCGGCGATCCCAGCCCACGTCCACGAGATGACCGGCTGCCCGGCCAGCTCCGGCGGGACGGGTGCGGGGAAGGTCGCCGGGATCCGGACACCGATGACCGGCACCTTCTCCTCGATGGCGCACTTGATCTCCCACCGGGCACCGTCCGCCCTCATGGTGTTCGAGCTGATGAGCGCGATCAGCCCATCACAGCCCTTGATCTTGGTCCGGCAGTTCGTCTTCCACTTCTCATCCCAGGGCTCCTTCACCGACATGTCCGTGAACGCGAACGGCGACCGCTCGTTCGCGGCCTGGCCGACGAGCATCGTGCGGTAGCTCGCGTCCTCGATGGCGAAGCTGGTGAAGATCCGGTTGTTCCTGGCCATCGCCTCTCTCCTCAGTCCTTTTTCGGTGGTTGTGGCGGCGGTTCGTTAGCCGTCACTGGCTTCATGGGCGGCGGATCCGGTGGCCGCTGCTGCTGCGGGATCTGGTAGGTCGTGTTGACGCCTCCGCGAATCGAGGTCACTGGGCCGAGGCGTCCTCCTCCCTTGAGTTCGTCAGGCATCCGGCGTTCTCCCTTACCTCTTCGGAGGAGGAGGCGGAGGCGGCTTCATTGGCGGCGGATCGGGAGGGCGCTGTTGCTGCGGGATCTGGTATTCGCGGTTCACCCCACCCTTCTTCAGGGTTCCTTCGTCGATCCGCACTACGCGCTTGTCGTCGGACATCGGTCCTCCTCGGGCTTCTGCGGCTGCGGGTTGAACGGGAACTCGATGTGCAGCGAGTCCCGGCTTCTCGACAGGTAGATCATCGGCATCTCGAAGAGATGCGTTCCGCTGTCGAGATCCGAAACGCGGACCTGGTCGAGCAGGATCTCCCGGAACTCGCCGCCCTCCGAGAACGCCTTCACGAACCCTGCGTATGCGACCCGGTTCCCGAAATCGCGGACGTTCACGTACTCGACGGAGGCGGTGCCCATGTTGAATGCGAACTCCCAGACACCCTCGTCTCCGAACTTCCTCGTGACGCGAAGCCTCTGCATGAAGCGTATGAACAGCTTGCGGTTCGACGCCGCCGCCCACGACACCGCCAGCACCGTCGCCAGCACGGTCGCGAACAGCACGTCCTTGGGCCGCACGGCACGGAGCTCGCCCGCACCGGGGGCCGCCGTCAGGCCGCTCAGGAGCGTCGGCCACACGCCGTACCACAGACGGAAGCTGACGTAGTAACCGACGAAGTAGACGAAGTAGGTGGCGATCCCAAACCCGAACGCCCGGAGGACAGCACTGAACTCGGAGCGCGGTCGCGGGATAGTGCAGAGCCGGTCCACGATGCTGGACCAGATCAGGCCAGGAACGAAGACGACCGCGAGCTGGAATACGAACTCGGTCATGGAAGTGCGCGGCCGCAGTGTGCCGGCGGTCGTTCGCGCACGGTCTTATCCCACACGCCCCTGACACCGGGGCCGCGTGGAGCGTCGTCGGAGCAGCGGGGTCCGACGCCACGTAAGTCCGCGTTCCGGGTAGGATTGCGGGCTCATGGCCACCTCTTCGACGGCACCGATCCCGACAAGCCAGCAGGAGCTTCAGCTCACCACGGCGCAGGGGCAGAAGCTCAACGGTTTCAGCGGTATCGCCAACTTCCTGTGGTCCGTCGCGGATCTCCTCCGCGGAGCCTACAAGCAGGCCGACTACGGCAAGGTGATCCTGCCGATGACGGTCCTCCGCCGGCTCGACTGCGTCCTGGAGCCGACGAAGGCAAAGGTACTGGCGAAGGCCGAGGCGATGAAGGGCGGCAAGGTCAAGGAGCAGAACCTCGGCCCCGTCCTGAACCGCATCACGGGCGTCCCCTTCCACAACGTATCGAAGCTCGACTTCGAGAAGCTGAAGGGCGACCCGAACCACATCGGGCCGAACCTGCTCAAGTACATCGAGGGCTTCTCCGCCGACGTCAGCGACATCTTCCTAGTCCGGTTCGAGTTCCCGAAGCACGTGGAGAAGCTCGCCCGCGACAACCTCCTCTACCTCGTGTTCCAGCGGTTCGCCGAGGTGGACCTCCACCCGGAGACGGTTCCGAACCACACGATGGGGCTCATCTTCGAGGAGCTCATCCGCCGGTTCGCGGAGCAGTCGAACGAGACCGCCGGCGAGCATTTCACGCCGCGCGAGGTGATCCGCCTGATGGTGGACCTCCTCTTCGTTGAGGACGACGACGCGCTCCGGAAGGCGGGCGTGGTGCGGTCGCTGTACGACCCGGCTTGCGGCACGGGCGGCATGCTGTCGGTTGCCGAGGAGTACCTCCGCGAGCTGAACCCGCAGGCGAAGCTGGAGGTGTTCGGCCAGGAACTGAACGACGAGTCCTTCGCGATCTGCAAGGCCGACATGATGATCAAGGGACAGAACCCAGCGAACATCACTCCCAGCAACAGCTTCACCGAGGACGGGCACAAGGACGAACGGTACAACTACCTGCTCTCGAACCCGCCCTTCGGCGTCGACTGGAAGCAGGTGCAGCAGGTCATCGAGCAGGAGCATGAGACGCAGGGTTACGCCGGCCGGTTCGGCCCCGGCCTCCCCCGCATCA
>JAJYGO010000087.1 GCA_021785115.1 Chloroflexota bacterium
GGTAGGACGAGCGTCATGGCGAGGGGGGCGTTGCCGTACCCAGCCCCACCCTTGTAGCGCAGCTCGACCGCCTGCCAGCCGCTGCCATGCGCGTACGGGATCGGCCGATAGGTCACGCCGCCTCCCCCCACCGTGTACATGGTCGGCACCGTGACCGGCGAGCCGTCGAGGCCGGTGAACGGGGCGGGCTTGGTCCCGTCCGCCGAGAACTCCTGCTCCCAGTTCGCCTTCAGGTAGATCGCGTTGACAAGGACGAGCCGGGTGCGCGAGTCGAGGTCGGTCGGCCCGAGGAGCTGCGGGATGCGCTTGGCCGTCTGGTCGCTGACCCAGGCGTTGATGGCATTCCGGGCGGCCTCGCGGTTGGCGATGAAGTCGACGAGACGCAGGCCGGCGCCGAATGCGGCGGCGATAGCGTCGAGGTAGGGCTGCTCGATGGTCCAGCCCTGCTGGCCGTAGGCGGCGTTGGCGATCCTGAGCGCAAGCGTGTGTTCGATGCCCTCGAAGTCCTTCCACGTCGCGTCCCGCGAGGCGAGCGCCTGGTCGAGGCTGTTGAGGCCCGGACCGAGCGCGTCCCAGCCGGTGGTGTGGAGGACGGCATCCATCTGGCTGGCCGTCTCGCCCTTGGCTCCTGCTCGGGCCATGCCGAGGGCGAGGGCGATGCTCGTCGGCGAGAAGACGGCGTTCTTCTGGGCGAGGTCAAGGGTCGGGTCGGCGAGGAGCTTGCGGAACAGGTCGAGCCCGAAGGCGTTGATCGAGGCGGCCGCGGTCTTGGCGGCCGCTGGGTCGGCCGGCGCCCGGGCGACGGTCGAGATGGCGAGACCGGGACCCGCGGTGGGTCGCGGCGTCGGGGTGGGGACCGGCGTGGGCGGTGGGCTGGGGGTCTCGGTCGGCTCGAGCGTGGGCTCCTCCGTCGGCTCCGGCGTGACCCGCTCGGTCGGCACCGGGGTGGGGGTCTCGGTGGGAAGGGGCGTCGGGGTCGAGACGACCGCCACGGGCGTCGCGGGGGACATCGGGGTCGGCGCGAGCGCGGGCGTCGGCGTGGGCGTCGGGGTCGCGGTCAGGCCCGGGCTCGCCGTCGGAACGGGGCCCGCGCAGTCCGCCAGGAGGAGCGTGATCGTCAGGAGCGCCAGCCAAGAGTGTGGCTGGTGTCCGCTGGTGCTCGTCATGACGCCCATCCCGGGGCGCATCCCTGCGCGGGTCGGTCTCGCCAGTGGCTCGGCGCGGTCCCGGCGGCCGGGGTGTGGGCCGCGTGTCAGAGCCCTCGCGTTTGCGAATAGGACGATAGGTGGGCCCAGATGTTGCGCCAGAGGCGTTGGTCGTGAAGTAGACGGGAGCGCCCGGTGCGCGTCCAGCGCGAGGGACTCGTCCTGCTCACCGGTCGCGATCGGGATGACACGCTCGCTCGCGGCCGGGACGATCCCGCGGCTCACGGCGTCGCGACCCAGACCGCCGTGCGCGATTCCGCCAGCTTGGGGCCGCCTTCGATGCCTGCGGCCACGAGCGTGCCATCGGCGAGGACCGCGGCTGTGGTCATCTCCCAATAGGTCACCCCGGCCGGGATCGTGCCCTTCACGGGGACGGTCCGCCACGTCCGACCACCGTCGGTCGAGCTCCAGGCGGCGGTCCCCACCATCCAGAGCATCTCTCCGGTTGCGACGATCTCGTCGCCGAGCGGCTTACCGACCGCCAGCGGGGTCCAGGTCATTCCGTCGGTCGAGCGGTAGACGCCGGGCTGCCTGATCATCCAGGCGGGGCTCGTGCTCGTCCCGGCGAGCGTGGCCGTCATGTAGAGCCCGCCGGGCAGCGGATGGAGTCGCTCGCCGGGGGCGATGTACGGCAGGCGCGACAGCGACCATGCCCTGCCGTCGAGCGACGTGAACCGGGGCGGGGCGCTCGCGTGCGGGTCCTCGATCGTGGTGACCCCGGCCCAGCCGAGGGCCAGAAGCGCCCCCGACCACGAGGTCACGTTGTTGAGCTCCGGGCACTCGACGGACGACGGGCACGAGGGCGTGAACCGTGTCCACCTGACGCCGTCGGTCGACGTCCACCCGATCGCCGGAGCGCCCCCGACACCGTGCCATGGCCCGGAGCCGAACGCGAGGAGCTCGCCGCGCCACCGGATGACGCGGGCGATCTGCGAGTCCGCGAAGGCCGGCCCGAGGGGCACCTGCCGCCAGGACCGTCCGTCGACGGACGTCCAGACGAGCGCCACGGCCCACGGGCCCTCAAGATCGCGGGGCACGTACCACCCGACCGCGACGTAGCCGGGACCGCCGGCGGTCACGTCGACCACCCCGCCGACGCGCCACGTGGATACGTCGGTGCCGAGCGGGTCCCGGAAGACCGCGGGCTCCCAGTCGGCCCCGTCCGTCGAGGTCCAGATCCGCGGTCCCATCCCGTCGACGCGGCCCCAGGCGATCGAACCGGGGCCGCCCGCCATGACCCCGGCGACCGCGCCCTGCAGGTCGACGAGGCGCGGGTTGGTGACGCGCCGCCAGGACCGCCCGACCTGCTCGGTCGGCACGGCAGTGGTGGGTTCGGTGGGGAGGGGCGTCGGGGTCGCGACGACGGCGATGGACGTCGCGAGTGCCACCGGGGTCGGTGCGAGCGTGGGAGTCGCCGTGGGCGGGGGGGGGGGGGAGGGGCGCCGGGGGCGCCCCGGGGGGGGGGGGGGGGGGGGGGGGCGCGGGGGGGGGGGGGGGGGGGGTCGCAGTCAGAGCCGGGCTCATCGTCGGAACAGGGCTGGCGCAGCCCGCCAGCAGGAGGGTCGCCGTTAGCAGGGCAACCGGAACGGCGATGCGGTTCGGCTGCCGTCGACCCCTGGCGTGCCTGGCACTCATCGCTGCGAAGCTCCTCCCCGCGCTCATCGACCCACCTCCGCCGCTCACATCGAGCAGTCACCCGTTCGTGGCGCCGATCCGGATGAAGGTCGGGTAGTCCTTCACGAGCAGGTCCTTGACCACGAGACCGCCGTTCGAGGCCGACGTGATCAGTTGCTGGGACGTGCCGTGCAGGACGTCGATGGCCTCGACGGTCGACCCGGCGAGCCCGTCGATGGTCACGGTCGCGGGGAGGCCCACCGACTCGTCGGCAGCCGACCCGTCCGCCCACAGCGCGACGATCTTGCTGCCGTCCTGGCGGGCGAACATGTAGCTCACGACGTTGGGGGCCTGCGTCTCGATGCTCACGTCGAAGGTCGCCGGTGTCGCCCCCTCGAGGGGGGAGCTGAGGTTGCGCACCACGGTCGGGATCGGCTCGATGCTGTCGTAATTCTCGCCACCGAGGCCCGCCCACAGGCCGAGTCCCCGGTTGATGACAGCGCCGCGTGCGTAGTACTTCGCGGCGATCGTCGGGGAGTACGTCCACGGCTCGTCTGGGTTCGGGTTGAGCGGGGTCCGCCAGCACATCTCCTCGGCGATCCACTCGCCCCTGAAGCCGCGGTCGCGGGCGATCTGCTGGAACCCGCGGATCATCTCGGGATACCCCCTGTAGTAGGCCGCCGTGTCCTTGTACTGGGGCGACGCTCCGTACATCGGGTGGAGGTCGATCCCGTCGAGCTGCGCGACCACGTCGGAGCGCAGGAGGCCCCTGATCCAGTCGAGGTCCGGCTGGGTCAGAGGGTCCCGCCCACCACCGGCGACGATCTTCGCCTCGGGATCCTCGCCACGGATGACCGGGATCGCCTGTCGCACGAGGTTGAGGTAGTCCGCGAGCGAGGAGACCGGCTCGTTGAGGATCTCCCAGTAGTGGATGCGGTCCTTGTAGTGATCGACGAGGAACTTGGCGTAGTCGAGGTAGCTCTGGACTTCCCGCTCGTTCGTGTAGTCGGGAGGTCGCGTGGCGTTGAGCGTCTTGTCCCAGTAGACGATCGTCATGAGCATCGTCTCGCCCTTCGCGGCGAGGCGCGTGATCGTCCCGTCCTGGCATGGGTCGATGCTCCAGCGCGACAACATCGCGAAGGCCTTGGCGATCTCCCACTCCATGGGGTCGACGGAGAGCCTGACCCACGTCAGTCGTAGATCGTCAACGTGCGTGAGCTGCCAGTTCGTGTCGAAGTCGCAGCCGTGCGGGTATTCGTCGAGCGGGAACATATCGCCAAGGCCGGTGTCGGTGAGTTCGGTGACGGGCTTAAGGGCGAGGGCCACGAGCGGCTGCGTGTCCCCGAGCTGGAGCGCCCCGGCCGGGACCGTGGCGACGGTCGGGGTCGCTGCCGGGAGTAGGGTCGGCGTGGGGGCGAGAGTTGGCACCCCCGAAGATGGCGCAGGAGCCGTTGTCGGCGGCGAGCTGGGTGTGGGCACAGAGCTGGCGCAGCCCGCCAGCAGGAGCGTGATCGTCAGGAGCGCCAGCCAGGGGCGTGGCTGGTGTGCGCTGGTACGCGCCATGACGCCCATCCCGGGACGCATTGGGCGCGGGTGGGTCTCGCCAGTGGCTCGGCGCGGTCCCGGCGGCCGGGGTGTGGGCCGCGCGTCAGAGCCTCCCGCGTGCTCGGCGAGCATGCGGCTGCTTGATACCGGTGCAAGAGCCGAACGACCCGAACGTCAACAGCTTCGTCGATCAGGGTCCGCCCGGCATGAGGCTCCGACGCCCGACGCTCGCGGCTCACAGGCCGGCACGGCTGCCGCGTCGGCGCGGAGCGGGGCCTCCACCGGCTGGCGGCCGGCGCTTGCGCCGGGTTTCCGTCGCCGTCCGGCACCTCCTCGATGTGGAGATGTGGACGAGGGCCCGCTCTCGAGGAGCAGCAGGTAGACCTCGGCTTCGTTTCCCGTCGGAACGATGTGGGTCGGCGAAAGCGGAGGAAGCCCAAGGCGCGCACGCGTCCCGGCCACCCGGCTGGAGGACCGAGGGCGCTGGTACAACGTCCAGCAGCTCGTCGAGATGGTCGGCGTCATGGCCCTGTACCCATACGGCCCAGCGAACGAGCTGTCGCACGTCTTCGTAGGTGTAGACAGCCGCGTGTTCGTCAGCTCGCTCCAAGGTGCTCGCCGAGCCCGGAGGCGGTCTTGCCTTTGCGCACGGCATACCAGCACGGCTCGTGCTGCCAGTTGTAGGCGGAGCGCCCGATGACCGGCTGCGTCTTCGCCCAGATCACCTGCTGACGCAGCTCGAAGCCGATCCGCTCCAGGCCTCGTGAAACGGTGGTGCCGAAGCCGGGACTCGAACCCGGACGAGGTTGCCCTCAACGGTTTTTGAGACCGTCGCGTCTGCCTGTTCCGCCACTTCGGCACGCGGGTGGGACCCGGAGCGCGGCGCCGACGATACCACGCGGCCACCGGGCGTCATGCTGAGCGCACGCCCGGGGGCGCTCCCCGCGCGGTAGGACGCGCGGCTGCAAGGAGGATCAGATCGTGCGCGCACGTGACCTGGGCATCGTCGTCGGATCCGGGACGCCCGGGCCCTACAACGCGATCACCGACGTGGCCGGTATCCGCGTCGGCATGACCACCCTCGTCGCGGGCGCCGGGCCCCTGGTCGTCGGCAGTGGTCCGGTCAGGACCGGCGTCACCGTCATCCTGCCGCACGAGGGGAACGCCGGCGAGGAGCCGGTCTTCGCCGGCTGCCATCGGCTGAACGGGAACGGCGAGTTGACCGGGCTCGAGTGGGTGCGCGAGTCGGGCCAGCTGACGTCCCCCATCGCGCTCACCAATACCCACAGCGTGGGCGTCGTCCGGGACGCGCTGATCGCGGCCGAGGTCGCGGGCCGGCCGGGCGGCTCGGTCTTCTGGAGCCTGCCGGTCGTGGGCGAGACCTGGGACGGCCGCCTCAACGACGTCAACGGCCAGCACGTCGGGCGCGAGCACGTGCGGTCCGCGCTCGAACGGGCCGTCGCCGGGCCGGTGCCCGAGGGGAACGTCGGCGGTGGCACGGGCATGGTCTGCCACGGCTTCAAGGGCGGCACCGGGACGGCCTCGCGCATCCTCCAGGTCGAGGACGAGACGTTCACCGTGGGGGTGCTGGTGCAGGCCAACCACGGCCGCCGGGCGCGGCTCCGCGTCGATGGGGTCCCGGTCGGCGAGGAGATCCCGGCCGCCGAGGTGACGCTGCCGGACACTTCACCCGACGCCGGCCACGTGCGCCTCACCGGATCCCCGGCGGTGGCCGCCGAGGGCGGCGGATCGATCATCGTCGTGGTCGCGACCGACGCGCCGCTGCTGCCGCACCAGCTCGCCCGGGTAGCGCAGCGGCCCGGGCTGGGAATCGGCCGCATGGGCGGGACGGGGGAGCATTCGAGCGGCGACCTGTTCATCGCCTTCTCTACCGCGAACCGGCTGCGCGCCTCCGACGTGGGCATCTCGACCCCGCTCCGGTTCCCGCTGTCCATGCTGTCCGACAGCCACATCACCGGGATCTTCGACGCGACGATCGAGGCGACCGAGGAGGCGATCCTGAACGCGCTGTTCGCCGCGGAGACGATGACCGGGCGCGACGGGATCACCGCGCACCGTCTTCCGCCGGACCGCCTGGTCGAGGTGATGCGCGTCTACAACCGACCTCCGCGAGCCGCGATCTGACGAGCCCGGACCGATGCCGCGGCCGCCCGTGCGGCGTCGGCGATCAGGTACCGCTCGCGCACCACCCAGGGCTGGGCGCCCGTTTCGGGAGGGCGCCGGTTTCGGGGCGAGGCCGCATGCTAGACTCGGCCGCCGGAGGAGGCTGGCCGCCGAACCGTGGAAGAGCTCGCGCAGTCCGTCGA
>JAJYGO010000398.1 GCA_021785115.1 Chloroflexota bacterium
GTCTCGCCGGTGAAGGCGACTCCCGTCCCCGAATCGTCGCCCATGTTGCCGAACACCATCGTCACGACGTTCACGGCCGTGCCGAGGTCGTCGGGGATCTTGTTGTACTTGCGGTACTCGCGGGCGCGCTCGCCGAACCAGGAGACGAAGACGGCCTTGGTGGCGAGGTCGAGCTGCTCGTACGGGTCCGCCGGGAACTCGCGGCCGGTCTGATCCCGGACGATCCCCTTGAACGTCGCGACGAGGTCGCGGAGGTCCGCCGCCGGGAGGTCGGAGTCGGCCTTCGTCCCGCGGGCGGCCTTCTTCGCCTCGAGCGGCTCGTCGAACCTGCGGCCGTCGATCCCCAGGACGATCCGGCCGAACATCGCGACGAAGCGGCGGTAGGCGTCCCACCCGAAGCGCTCGTTGCCGGTGAGGGCGACGAGCCCGGCCAGGGTCTCCTCGTTGAGGCCGAGGTTGAGGACGGTGTCCATCATCCCCGGCATCGAGAACTTCGCCCCGGAGCGGACGGACACGAGGAGCGGGCTCCGCGGGTCGCCGAAGCCCTTGGCGGTCCGTGCCTCGACCTCCTTCACCGCCTCGAGGACGTCGTCCCAGAGACCGGCCGGGAGCTGCCGGCCGGCTGCGAAGTAGTCGTTGCAGGCCTCGGTCGTGATCGTGAAGCCGGGCGGCGTCGGCAGCCCCGCGTTCGTCATCTCGGCGAGGCCGGCGCCCTTCCCGCCAAGGAGGTCCTTCATGGACCCGTTGCCTTCCGCCCGGCCGTCGCCCCAGGCGTAGATGTAGCGCTTGGCGGCCCTGTGGGCGCGCATGGACGGAACGGCGTCGGGCATCGGGCGGGTTCTCCCTGTCTGGGTCGGGGCGGGGCGCGAGGCGGCCCCGCGGGCGGTCCGTGCGTCACGGCGGATTGTACCGAGCGTCCCGCGCGAGGGCCGGGACCGGTCGGCCCGCTCTCGGGGGCCGGACCGCCCGCGGGCCCCGGGAGGGCGAGCGGCCGCGGCCCGTCGGCCCCGTGCGGGACCGCCCGCAGGCCCCGGCGTACACTCGTCGCGACGCCGCGCCGGCGGCGGCAGGCCGAGCAGGAGAGCCGCCCGTTCATGACCCACCACGTCGCGGACACCCGCGTCATCGCCGAGGAGGCGCCCCAGTACAACGCGACCCTCGTCCGGCGCGTCGACCACACGCCGGAGCTCGCCTCCTTCTGGGTGAAGGTCGACGGCAACCCCGTCCCGTTCGAGCCGGGCCAGTACATGACGATCGGGGTCTTCGCCGACGACAAGCTCTGGCAGCGGCCCTACTCGGTGGCGTCCGCGCCGGCCGTCGCCGGGAGCGAGGGCTACGAGTTCTACGTGCGGCTCGTCCCGGTGATCCGGTTCACGACGCTCCTGTGGCGGCTGCAGCCCGGGGCCCGGATGCGGATGATCGGCCCGAAGGGCAAGTTCATGCTCGAGCCGGACGACCGGCGAACCCACCTCTACGTCTCGACGGGCACCGGCCTCGCGCCGTTCGTGTCGATGATCCGCGAGACCCGCGCCCAGGGGAAGCCGCGGAAGACGGTCGTCCTCCACGGCGTCTCGCACGCCTCGGACCTCGGGTACCGCGACGAGCTCGAGGCGATGGCCCGCGACAGGTCGTACCCGCTCCGGTACGTCTCCACGGTCTCCCGCCCCGCGGATCCCCGGAACGCGGAGTGGACCGGGCGGACGGGGCGGGTGGAGGTCGTCGTCGGCGACGTCTGCCACGACCTGGGCCTGCGCGCCGACCAGACCGTCGTCTACATCTGCGGCAACCCCGAGATGATCCTCAACGTTGAGCGGGTCCTCATGGAGCGCGGGTTCCCCGAGTTCCACGTCAAGAAGGAGCTCTACTGGCCGAAGGGGAAGGCACCCGCCGCGGAGGGCACCGGCGCCGTCGGCTGAGGCGCGGGAGCCCGACCCGGCCGGGCCCGGCCGCCGCGGACGGCGAAACGGGCCGTTCGGCCCCCGCAACATATGCACGGCGGCGCATGGGTCGCGCGCGCGCGAGCGCCACCATTCGAACCGAAGCAGTCCCCCTGGAGTCGTCATGCATCTCGTCGTCGACAAGGCCCAGCTCTCGCCGAACGTGACCCGCCTCGTCATCGAGGCGCCGCGGATCGCGGCGATCCGTCGGCCCGGCCAGTTCGTCATCGTCCACCGCGGGCCCGGCGCCGAGCGGATCCCCCTCACGATCGCCGACGCGGACTCGCTGCGGGGCACGATCACCCTCGTCATCCAGGCCGTCGGCAAGAGCACCGAAGACCTCGTCGCGCTCAAGGTCGGCGAGGCGATCGCCGACGTCGCCGGGCCCCTCGGGCGAGCGACCGAGCTCATCACGTCGGGGCACGCGGTCTGCGTCGGGGGCGGTGTCGGGACGGCGGTCGTCCACCCGATCGCCCTCGGCCTCCGCGACGCCGGGGTGAAGGTCACGAGTATCATCGGCGGCCGCTCGCGCGAGTGGGTCATCTTCGAGGAGGAGCTCGGCCGCGCCGGCGAGGTCATCACCTGCACCGACGACGGCAGCTACGGCCGCCACGGCTTCGTCACCGACGCCCTGAAGGACGTCATCGAGGCCGGCGGCGTCGACGCCGTCTACGCGGTGGGTCCGGTCCCGATGATGCGGGCGGTCGCCGAGCTGACCCGGCCGTACGGCGTGCCGACGTTCGTCTCGCTCAACGCGATCATGCTCGACGGAACGGGGATGTGCGGCGGGTGCCGCGTCCACGTCGGCGGGAAGACCCAGTACGCCTGCGTCGACGGGCCCGAGTTCGATGCCCATGCGGTCGACTTCCGCGAGCTGGCCGACCGGCTCGGGACATACCGCGAGTTCGAGACCCGTGCGCTCGAGGTCGCCCGGATGCGGGCGAGCGGGCGGGCGGCGAGCAACGAGGCGCCGCTCCACGCGCCGGCCGGGAGCTGCCTGATCCCGGCGCTGGCCGAGGCGGCGGAGAAGCAGGAGGCGGCCGCGGCCGCCGGGGAGACGAACGCGTGACCGACCAGCCGACCCCTGCCCCCCACGAGGAGGCCCCGGGCGCGTCCCACGGCGACTCGGCCTTCCAGCCGGCCTTCGACCATCCGCTCACCCCGAAGGAGCGGATGACGATCGAGCGGACCCACATGCCCGAGCAGGACGCCCTCCTGCGCGCGGCAAACTTCCACGAGGTCAACCTCGGGTACAGCCAGCAGCTCGCGGTCCTCGAGGCCGAGCGCTGCCTCCAGTGCAAGAACCCGGTCTGCATCGACGGCTGCCCCGTGCGGGTGAACATCCCCCGCTTCATCGAGCTGCTGCGGATCGGCGACATGGCCGGGGCCGCGGCGTCGCTCCTCGGCGACAACGCCCTCCCCTGCGTCACCGGGCGGGTCTGCCCCCAGGAGATCCAGTGCGAGGGCGTCTGCGTCCGGGCGAAGAAGGGCTCGCCGGTCGCGATCGGGGCCCTCGAGCGGTACGTGGCCGACTGGGCGATGGCTCATCCAGACGCCCTCAGCGTGATCACCCCGGCGCCGAGCGGGCGCACGGTCGCCGTCGTCGGCTCCGGGCCCGCCGGCCTCACCGCGGCGAAGGAGCTGGCCGCCGCCGGCCACGACGTCACGATCTTCGAGGCCTTCCACGCCGCCGGCGGGGTCCTCGTCTACGGGATCCCCGAGTTCCGCCTCCCGAAGGACATCGTCCAGCAGGAGGTCGAGCGCCTGAAGGCCGCCGGGGTGAAGATCGAGACGAACGCGATCATCGGCCGGACGTACACCCTCTCCGAGCTGCGCGAGCGGTTCGACGCGGTCTACCTCGCCGTCGGCGCCGGCCTGCCCGTCTTCATGAACGTCCCCGGCGAGAACCTCAAGGGCGTCTACTCGGCGAACGAGTACCTCACCCGGGTCAACCTCATGGGGGCCTGGAACCCCGCGTCGGACACGCCGGTCCTCAAGGGCCACCGCGTCGTCGTCGTCGGCGGCGGGAACGTGGCGATGGACGCGGTGCGCACCGCGAAGCGCCTCGGCGCCGACGAGGCGACGATCGTCTACCGCCGTGGCAAGGCCGAGCTCCCCGCCCGCGCGGAGGAGGTCCATCACGCCGAGCAGGAGGGGATCCGCTTCGACCTCCAGGTCGCCCCGATCGAGGTCCTCGGCGACGAGAACCGCTGGGTCACCGGGATCCGCTGCATCCGAATGGAGCTCGGCGAGCCCGACGCCTCCGGTCGGCGGCGACCGGTCCCGATCCCCGGCTCGGAGTTCGTCATCGAGTGCGAGATGGTGGTCGTCGCGATCGGGACCAAGGCGAACCCGCTCCTCACCGCGTCGGAGCCGGACCTCGAGCTGAACGAGTGGGGCTACATCGTCACCGACGCGCACGGCATGTCGTCGATCCCGGGCGTCTTCGCCGGCGGCGACATCGTTCGCGGAGCCGCCACGGTTATCCTCGCCATGGGCGACGGCAAGCGCTCGGCCCACGCCATCGACGCCTGGCTCGGCGAGTACCCGCCCAAGGGCGAGACGAGGGCCGAGAAGGTCGGCGCGGCCGCCGAATAAGCGTGTTGGCGAATGCGCTCACCTGGCGCGTTGCCGGGTCACCGTGATGACGGCTGCGAGTGCCCCCGCTCCGAACGTGGCCAGCGCGATGAGGGCGAGGGGCCACACGTTCGCCTGCCCGCAGAAGTCGTCCGTCTGCGAGCAGGCCACGATCGTGCTGATGGCACCGAACGCGAGGTAGCCACCGGCAGCAACGAGTATGCCGGCCGTGAACAGTGACCGCAGGGCGTCATTCCTCACCAGCGCGACAGCCATTGCGAATAGGCCCACGACGAGGAGCGCGGCGGAAGCGATCGGAAGAACAGAGACGAGCAATCCCGTCAGGATCCCAGCCCCTATCCCCAGGACGAAGCTCGTCGCGAGCGGGTGCCTGTGCCGATTCCCCAGCCCGAACGACGTCAGCCCCATTGCCCGTACGCCGATTCGATGTCGTAGTGCAGCGGGAGGCACTCGTCGATGGAATCGCTCGACTGCGACCTTGTCGCGGTCCCGTTCGGGTGTCCCCAAACCCGGTTGTAGTAGTAGTACGTGTAGACGGTAGGAAGCGGCCTACAGAAGTACGAGTTGCTGAAAACGGCTTCGCTGTGACCGCGATAGTAGCTGGATCCGGGTCCGTAGAGATTACTCACGCTGTGTGCGCCAAGCTGCCACTGGGTGGCGGTGTTCCAGAACCAGCCTCCAGTTGTGCTGCCAGCGGATACCGTCGAGCCGTTATAGGTCCAGTTGATCTGGGTAAGGTCGGCGTTCACCAGAAGTCCGGCGACATCCTTCCATACCACGCGCTGCCACGCGCCCTGGGTGCTGGCAATCCCATAGACGCCATCCCCTGCCTTCTGGGCGCTGGCCGTTGCGAAGATGGAAGTCACGTCTGGAGCGTCGGCCTCGAAGGATGTCGGGGAGCCCTCTTCCATGAGCTTCCGACAATGCGCCGGGTCAAGCGCGATGCTACGCACAACCCACCCGCCTATCGGGATCTCAGTGGGTCCCGACGCGTATCGGTATCGACAGCTGCCGTTCTGAAGCTTCTCCCCCTGGAGCACCCAGGTTCGTGCACTTGCCACGGGCTCAAGCCCACCGCGAACGTAGGACCATCCCGACAACTCGGCGCCGACAGCAGGGCCTGCGGGCAGCGAGGCTAGCACGATGGCCACCGACGCGACCGTGGCTGCGAGCAATCTACGGGACAACGAGTGGTGCGATCTCATCGGACTCCACCCTTCTGAAGGTTCATCTTCGGCATGCGGCGGTGCTACCGAGGTACGACGGAACTGAAGGTGTCGTTGTAGGTGTCGCCGACATAGGTCACCCATTGGTTGGCATTGAACGGATAGGCGGCTCCTCCCCTGTAGATGTGCTGGAAGAACGTGCCGCCTGCGCCGCCGAGCCCCTGGAACGAGCTTATCCGGTCGTTCCAGCCGATGACCGACAGGTCGTCATACGGCGTCGAGAGGTAGGCGGAGGCACCGGCGAAGACCTTGTCGGCGAAGACCCGTACGTATGTGGTCGCCGTCGATGCGGCAGCGCCTTGCGGTCCAGGAGGCTGCGGGGCAGCTAGACGGCGGGCGACAGCCCACTCCAAATCGCCCACGATGGCGTAGCAGTGGATCCGAGGGAAGTCGATGTCTTCGCAGTGGTAGCGACCGACGTCCGCCGCCGGGATGGGCCGACCATCCAGATCAGCTCGGATCTCCGGTTCGCTCTGCGATGTGACCGCCGCGGGAAACGTCGGCAGTACACTCAGGCCGACGACGAGGGCCATGAGTCCTGCCCGAGCAGCGAGGCGCTTCACGTTGACCTCCGGTGGGTCCCCCCGTGACCCCGAACCTATCCCAGTTAGGGGTCATCCTGAAGTGGGGGAATCCCCCGGCTGGCCACGGGGAATCCCTCATCACAGACGGCGCGCGACACGGATGTCAACGCCGGTCCAAACCTGAGCAGGAATCGCCGGCCGAAACCTGAGCAGGTCAGCGCTTCCGCTCGCCGGTCAGCACCTCCTCCCGCTTGCCCCGCAGGCGATAGCTGTCGCCCTTGAGGACGATGACCTCGGCGTGGTGGACGAGCCGGTCGACCATGGCCGCGACCGCCACCGGGTCGCCGAAGATCTCGGCCCAGGCGCTGAACGTCTTGTTCGAGGACACGATGAGCGAG
>JAJYGO010000347.1 GCA_021785115.1 Chloroflexota bacterium
CAACGTGTCGACCGATCGCTCGGTCGGCAGCGGCACCGGCCCGACCACCTTCGCGCCCGTCCGGGTCACGTGGTCGACGATGTTGCGCGCCGACGAGTCGAGGATCTCGTGGTCGTACGCCCGCAGCTTGATGCGGATCCGCGGCCCGGCCATCGCTATCCCCGTCCCTCTCCTGCGCCCGATCGGTCTCGCGTCGTCACTTGAGGATCTTCGTGACGCGCCCGGCGCCCACGGTCCGGCCACCCTCGCGGATGGCGAATCGGAGCCCCTCCTCCATGGCGATCGGAGCGATCAGCTCGACCTTCATGACCGTGTTGTCACCCGGCATGATCATCTCCATGCCCTCCGGCAGGGTGATCGCGCCCGTCACGTCCGTCGTGCGGAAGTAGAACTGCGGGCGGTAGCCCTGGAAGAACGGCGTGTGCCGGCCGCCCTCCTCCTTCGACAGGACGTAGACCTGCGCCTCGAAGTCCGTGTGCGGCGTGATCGACCCCGGCTTCGCCAGGACCTGTCCGCGCTCGATCTGGTCCTTGTCGACACCCCGCAGCAGCACGCCGACGTTGTCGCCCGCCCGCACCTCGTCGAGGAGCTTGCGGAACATCTCGAGGTCGGTGGCGACGGTCTTCTTCGTCGGGTGGATCCCGACGATCTCGACCTCCTCCATCTTCTTCAGGATGCCGCGCTCGACGCGCCCGGTCGCGACCGTGCCGCGCCCGGTGATCGAGAAGATGTCCTCGATCGACATCAGGAACGGCTTGTCGACGTCGCGGGCCGGCTCGGGGATGTACTGGTCCACGGCCGACATCAGGTCGAGGATGCCCTGCTTGGCCTCCTCGTCGCCCTCGAGGGCCTTCAGGGCCGAGATGCGAACGACCGGGACCTCGTCGCCGGGGAACTCGTAGGAGGAGAGCAGCTCGCGCACCTCGAGCTCGACCAGGTCGAGCAGCTCGGGGTCGTCCACCATGTCGACCTTGTTCAGGGCGACCACGATGTAGGGCACGTTCACCTGGCGCGCCAGAAGGACGTGCTCGCGGGTCTGGGGCATCGGGCCGTCGGCGGCCGAGACCACGAGGATCGCGCCGTCCATCTGGGCCGCGCCGGTGATCATGTTCTTGATGTAGTCGGCGTGTCCGGGACAGTCGACGTGCGCGTAGTGGCGGTTCTCGGTCTGGTATTCGACGTGCGCGATCGAGATCGTGATGCCGCGCTCGCGCTCCTCCGGGGCCTTGTCGATCTGGTCGAACGGCTGGAAGTCGGCCAGGCCCTTCTCGGCGAGCACCTTCGTGATCGCCGCGGTCAGGGTCGTCTTGCCGTGGTCGATGTGGCCGATCGTGCCGATGTTGACGTGCGGCTTCGTCCGCTCGAACTTCTGCTTGCCCATCTCGTTCGTCCCTCCCGAGGCCAGCCGTCCGCCGCGGCCCCGCTCGCGTCCTGTCCTACTCGCCCCGCACCCGGGCCACGATCTCCTTGGCGATCTGCGCCGGAACCTCCTGGTAGCTGTCCAGCTGCATCGGCGTGTGCGACGCGCGGCCCTGGGTCTTGCTCCGCAGGTCGGTCGCGTAGCCGAACAGCTCGGCCAGCGGCACGTGCACGCGGATCCCCCGCATGCCGGCCCGCTCCTCGATGTGCTCGATGCGGCCGCGGCGCGCGGTCACGTCGCCCATCACGTCGCCCATGAACTCCTCGGGCGTGATGACCTCGAAGGACATCACCGGCTCCATCAGCGTCGGGTCGGCCCTGCGCGCGGCCTCGCGCAGCGCGAGCTGCCCCGCCAGCTTGAACGCGATCTCGGAGGAGTCGACCTCATGGTAGGAGCCGTCGACCAGGGTGGCACGCACGTCCACCGTCGGGTACCCGGCGACGACGCCGGACTCCAGTGCCTCCTGGATGCCCTGGTCGACCGCCGGGATGTACTCGCGCGGCACCACGCCGCCGACGATCTTGTTGACGAACTCGTACCCGCCGCCCTGATCCATCGGCTCGATGTCGATGACCACGTGGCCGTACTGGCCACGGCCGCCAGTCTGGCGGACGTAGCGCCCAACGACCTCGTGCACGGCCCTGCGGATCGTCTCGCGGTAGGCGACCTGCGGGCGCCCGACGTTCGCGCCGACGTTGAACTCGCGGGTCAGCCGGTCGACCAGGATCTCGAGGTGCAGCTCGCCCATGCCGGAGATCAGGGTCTGGCCGGTCTCCTCGTTGAACTTCACGTGGAAGGTCGGGTCCTCGTCGGCGAGCTTGGCCAGCGCGTTCGACAGCTTGTCCTGGTCGGCCTTGGTCTTCGGCTCGATCGCGACCGAGACCACCGGGGTCGGGAACGTCATGGCCTCGAGCACCACGGGCGCGCCCGGCTCGCACAGCGTGTCGCCGGTCGTCGTGTGCTTCAGGCCGACGACGGCGACGATGTCGCCGGCGAACGCGGCCTCCTTGTCCTCTCGGTGGTTCGCGTGCATCTGGAGGATGCGCCCGATCCGCTCCTTCTTGCCGCGGGTGGAGTTCTCGACGTGCGCGCCGGCGCGCAGCGTCCCCGAGTACACGCGGATGTAGGTGAGCCGGCCCACGTAGGGGTCGGTCATGATCTTGAACGCGAGCGCCGAGAACGGCTCGCCGTCGGCCGCCGTCCGGTCGACCTCCTCGCCGCTCGCGGGGTCGGTCCCGCGGATCGCGGCGACGTCGACCGGCGAGGGCAGGAACGCGACGATCGCGTCCAGCAGCGGCTGCACGCCCTTGTTCTTGAAGGCCGACCCGCAGAGCACCGGGGTGGCCTCGCCGGCGAGCGTCGCCCGCCGGAGTGCCCGGCGCAGCTCGTCGGGCGTCGCCTCCTCCTCGTGGACGAACTTCTCCATGAGGGACTCGTCGTGGTCGGCGAGCCGCTCGAACAGGCGGTGGCGCCACTCCTCAGCGGCCGCTCGGAGCTCCTCGGGGATGTCGCGATCCTCCCACTCCTCGCCGAGCCCGTCGCTCGTCCAGTACCGGCCCCGCATCTCCACCAGGTCGATCACCCCGTGGAAGTCCTGCTCGATGCCCCACGGCAGCTGCACGACCAGCGGGACGGCATGCAGCCGCTCCTCGATCATGCGGACGGTGCGCTCGAAGTCGGCGCCGGTCCGGTCCATCTTGTTGACGAAGCAGATCCGGGGGACGCGGTAGTGGTCGGCCTGCCGCCAGACCGTCTCGGACTGGGGCTCGACCCCGGCGACCGCGTCGAACACCGCGACGGCGCCGTCGAGCACGCGCAGCGATCGCTCGACCTCGACGGTGAAGTCGACGTGGCCCGGCGTGTCGATGATGTTGATCCAGTGGCCCTTCCACTGGCAGGTCGTGGCGGCCGAGGTGATCGTGATCCCGCGCTCGCGCTCCTGGACCATCCAGTCCATCTGCGCGGTGCCCTCGTGGACCTCGCCGACCTTGTAGGACTTGCCCGTGTAGTAGAGGATGCGCTCGGTCGTCGTCGTCTTGCCGGCGTCGATGTGGGCCATGATCCCGATGTTCCGGGTGCGGGCGAGCGGATACTCGCGGAACGCGGGGCCCTTGCCCGCGCCGCCCTGCCTCGCCGCCGTCTCCCTCGCCGCCTGCGCCATCGTCGTCGCGTCCGTTACCACCGGTAGTGGGCGAAGGCCTTGTTCGCCTCCGCCATCTTGTGCTGGTCCTCGCGGCGCTTGACCGCCGCGCCCTGGCCGTTCGAGGCGTCCATGATCTCGCCGACCAGCCGATCGGCCATCGAGTGCTCGCGCCGCTGGCGCGAGTAGTTCACGAGCCAGCGCAGGGCGAGCGTCGTCCCCCGCGCCGGCTTCACCTCGACCGGCACCTGGTAGGTCGCGCCGCCGACCCGCCGGGAGCGCACCTCGAGCATCGGGCGCGCGTTGTCGACGGCCTTCTTCAGCGTGATGACCGGGTCGTTCGAGGTCCGCTCGCTGATGACCTCCAGCGCGCGGTAGACGATCCGCTCCGCCGTGCTCTTCTTGCCGGAGAGCAGGATCTTGTTGATCAGCTGCGTGACCAGCGGATTCTGGTAGATGGGATCCGGCCGGATCTCGCGCTTGGTCGCAGGTCCCTTCCGAGGCATGGTGGATTCGCCTTCCTCACTGCGAGGCCTTGGCCCCGTAGCGGGACCGGGCCTTCTTGCGATCCTTCACGCCCGAGGTGTCGAGCGTGCCGCGAACGATCTTGTAGCGGACGCCGGGGAGGTCCTTCACGCGGCCGCCGCGCACGAGCACGATCGAGTGCTCCTGCAGGTTGTGGCCGATCCCCGGGATGTAGGCGGTGACCTCGACGCCGGTCGTCAGGCGCACGCGGGCGACCTTCCGCAGCGCCGAGTTCGGCTTCTTCGGGGTCGTGGTGTACACGCGCGTGCACACGCCGCGACGCTGCGGCGAGCTCCGCAGCGCGGGGCTCTTCGTCTTCGTCCGGGGGCGCTCGCGCCCCTCGCGGACCAGCTGCTGTACGGTCGGCATCAGTCTCTCGTCAATCGTTCGTCGTTGCGCTCGCCGCGGCGTCCGGACATGCGAACGGCTTCCCGGCTCGAATGAGAACCTGGAACCCGAAGCGCCCGAACCCTGCGGGTGGCTTGGCTCGTCGCGGCCCGAAACGGAGCGGAGCCGCAACCGAGAATCCTACAGATCGGCGCTCGCCCCTGTCAACGAGACGACCAGCGCAAACGCCCTCGTCGAGCTCAGGGTCGGGGGCCGGCGCCGCGCTCGGCAAGATACCACGCGAGGGCCTCCTCCACGGTCCGGGCTGGAGGAATGCCGAGGGCCGCGGTGCGGGTGTCCTCGAGGACGGAGTTGGCCGGCCGGCGGACCTCCTCCGGCCCCGTCCGCCTCGGCACCAGGTCTGCCGGCACGCCGGCCAGACGGAAGATCGTGGCTGCGAACGCGTGCCACGACAGCGCGCCCCGGTTCGCCAGGTGGTAGGTGCCGGGCGGCGCGCCGGCCTCCAGCAGCGCGACCAGCCGGTCGGCGGCCTCGGCGGCCGCCGTCGGGGCCAGGACCTGGTCGTCGACCACCGCGAGACGCTCGCCGGAGGCCGCCCTCGCGAGCATCGTCTCCACGAAGTTCCCCCCCTTGCCCGAGCTCCCGGCGTGCCCGAACAGGCCCGAGACGCGCACGACGAGCGAGTCGGGACAGGCGGCGCGGAGGGCGAGCTCGCCGGCGGCCTTCGAGACCCCATAGGCGTTGACCGGCGCATGCGCCTCGTCCTCGAGGTGGCCCTCGCCGCCGGTCGGCGGGCGCCCACCGAAGACGTAGTCGGTGCTGACGAAGACGGCTCGGGCCCCCGCCCCCGCCGCGGCGCGCGCGACGGCAAGCGCGCCCAGCGCGTTCACGGCGAGGGCGCGCTCGGGCTCCCGTTCGCAGTCCTCGACCCGGTGGAAGGCCGCCGCGTCCACGACCACACGGGGCAGGGACCCTGCGACGGCCGCCGCGACGGCGGCCGGGTCGGCGACATCGACCTCGACGCGCGTCGGGCGAACCAGCTCGTGGCGTCCCTCCGCAGCGCGGGCGAGCTCGGCCCCGAGCTGCCCCCACCCGCCGAAGACCAGGATCCGCACGCGGTCCCGCCGCCCGCGATCCCTATCCCGACCGGCGAGGTCGGTCGGCCAGACGGGCGACGCCGGCGTCGTCGGCGCCAGGGCCCCCGCCGCCGGAGAACCCCGGCCGCGCCAGGACGTACCCCTGGCTCCGCACGGTGGCGACGGCCTCCTCCAGGAGCTTCATCCACTCGATGTTCGAGTACCGGGGGTGGGAGAAGTCCGTCATCCCGCGGCGCTGGATCTCGCGGACCATCGTCGTCACCGACTCCTCGACCGTGACGCGCGGGGAGAACCCGAGCACCCGGGCGATCTTCTCTCCCGAGATCCGGTAGCTGCGGACCATCCGGTAGGAGTAGTCGACATCGAGCTCGGCCGGGACACCGAGGTCCGTCAGGGCCCGGTGCGTCCGGATGGCGAGCTCGGAGATCCGGTAGTTGGCCGCCATCAGGTTGAAGACCTGACCGCGGATCGGGTCGACGTCGGACTCGAGGGCCATGACGTAGGCCCGCGCCACGTCCTTGACGTCGATCAGCGGGCGCCACATCTCCCCGCCGTAGTGGACGTGGAGCCGACCGTGCGACATCGCGTCGCGGACGAAGGAATTGACGACCAGGTCGTAGCGCATCCGGGGCGAGAAGCCGAAGATCGTGCCCTTCCGGAAGGCCACCGGTGCAAAGTCAGCGTCGGCCATGCCGATGATCGCCCGCTCGGCGGCGAGCTTCGCGGTGGAGTACGCCGCGTGGGGGTCGACCTCGAAGTCCTCGTCCTGCAGGACGTCCCGCACCTCCTCGCCGACGCCGCGGTCGTAGATCGAGGCGCTGGAGGCGAACAGGTGCCGCGGGACGCGGGCGGCCTTCGCGACCTCCGCGAGCCGAATGGACGCGACGCGGTTCAACTCGTCGTTCGCGCGAGGATTGAACTCGGCCGTCGGGTCGTTGGAGAGGCCGCCGAGGTTCACGACCGCGGCGCAGTCCTCCACGTCGGACGCGTCGATGTCGCGCATGTCCTTCTCGGAGAGCTCGATCCGGTCGAGGAACGGCTCGATCGGCGTGCGGCCAAAGAAGAGCCGGTCGAGGACGCGCACCGAGTATCCCTTGGCGAGCAGCTCCTCGGCGAGGACGCAGCCGACGTATCCCGCCCCCCCGACGACCAGCACCTTCTTCACGGATCGATCACCGCCTCATGCCGCGCCGGCGCGCAGCCCCAACCACGATAGGCGCGGGGCCCCGTGGCCACAAGCCTCCCTCCCGGAGGCGAGTTCGCCACCGGTCGGGCGCCTCGCCGACCCGCCTAGCCCGTCGGCCCCTCGCTCTTCGGGCGGTCGGAGGCACTTCCCTCGCCCGCCGTCACGGGCCCACGCCCGTTCTCGGCCCCGTCGCCGAGGACTCGCGCCATCAGCGACGGGCGCTCGCTGGCGAGCGCCTCCACGGAGCCGTAGTACCCGTAGCCGTACCGGCGATATCCGTCGCCGTAGTAGGCGACGCCACTGCGGTCGCGCGCGGGGCTGTAGTTGTTGAACACGGCACCGATCAAGGGCGCGTCGACCTGGGCGAGCCGCTCGCGCGCGTGGGTCACGGCGCCGCGTGACGTGATCCGGGCGTCTGCCACCATCAGCACGCCGTCCACCATCGGCGCAAGCGTCACGGCGTCGGCCACCGGGAGCACCGGCGGGCAATCGAGGATGACGAAGTCGGCCACGTCCCGGAGGTCCGCGAGCAGCCCCCCCATCTGCTCGGATTGGAGCAGCTCGCCGGGGCCCGGCGGGATCGGCCCACTCGCCAGCAGCCGCAGGTTCTCGACCTCTGGATCCTGCAGCGCCTCCCACGGCCTGATCTCGCCCGCGAGCGCGTTCGAGAGTCCCGGCTCGGCGCTCGCGCCGAAGAACAGGTGCAGCCGCGGCTTCCGCAGGTCCGCCGAGACGAGGATCACGCGCTTTCCGGCGTCCGCCAGCGCGACCGCGAGGTTCGCCGCGGTCGTCGACTTGCCCTCCCCCGCGTTCGGGCTCGTCACGAGGATCGTGCGCAGGCCCCGCTGCGTCGCCAGGAACAGCACGCTGGTTCGCAGGGTCCGGTAGGACTCGGCGACGGTGCTCCGCGGCTCCTCGAGCGCGACCAGGCGGACGTCCTGCTTGCGCTTCCAAGACCTCGCGGTGGGTATGAGGGCCAGGACCGGGACGCCGGAGTGCTCCTCCAAATCGAGCCGGCCGCGCAGGCCGTCGCCGAGCAGCTCCTGCAGAAGCGCCACGACGATGCCAACGACGAGCCCGCCGAACAGGCCCCCGGCCAGGGCCAGGGACCTGTGGGGGCTCGAGGGCGCGGCGGGGAGCGCGGCGTTGGTCACCAGGGTCGGGGGGGTGATCTTCGCGGTGGTGATGTCGACGAGCTGCGTGCTCACCACGTTCAGCTGGTTGTTGACCGTCGTGAGCTGCGTCTGGAAGGCGGCCGCGCTCACGTTGTTCTTCTGCCCGAGGGCTGCCAGCAGCTCCCGCTGCAGCGCCGCCTGCTTGGACGAGAGCGAGTCCTGTGCGGACAGCAACGGGGCGCGCACCTGGTTCACGTACGCGTACGCGCCGGCCATCCGGACCTGCACGTAGGCCTCGGCGAAGGCCTGGGCGCCCACCTGGGCCCCCACCGGCTTCGTGGCCGAGTACGAGATGGAGAGCAGGTTGGTGTTGGTCGGGTTCGTCGCGTGGACGCTCCCCAGCATGCCGGTGGGGACCGGCGTGTGGGCCAGCGCCGAGGCCGTGCACAGCGTGCCGGGGTTGGCGGTCGGGTGCTTTGCGATCAGCGCCGCGCACTGCGCCACGGTCGTCGAGGTGACCAGCGCCTGTTCCGTCTGCATGTTGGGCGCCGAGGTCTGGCTGCCGCCGCTCTGCAGCATCGCGATGGGGTTGGTCGCGAGCACGGTGGCCGTCGCCGAGTAGATCGGCGTCGCGAGCACCAGGTACGCCGTGGCGAGGCCCAGGATCACGAGGGTCCCTATCAGGATCGTCCACTTGCGCAGCCGGAGGACGACGAGGTACTCGCGGAGGTCGACCGTGCCGGCGAGAGATTGTGAGTATGTGCTCATGGTGGCTCGCGGATTGTACCGAAGGGAACCGTGCCGGCCCGCGCGACCACGGACCCGCCACAATTTCTCACACTTCCGATCCCGGTCCCTCCTGCCCCGATGCTCCTTCGATCCACAACCTTCAAGCCACCACAATGAGGCCAGACCGCGCTCCACGCAATTCCCAGAACGATGAATTGGACCAACGGAGGGCCGGCAACGGGACCAACGCCCTATAGACACCTCTCCGAGGCACCTCTAGCATCGCCGCAGCCCGACGGCAGCGTTCTCTCCAGGAGGCAATCGTGTCCTACCAGTGGTCCTCAAGAAGGGTGCTCGTGACGGGTGGGGCCTCGTTCATCGGCTCTCACCTGGTGGACCGGCTCCTCGAGCGGGGAGCCGAGGTGCGGGTCGCCGACGACTTCTCGAGCGGGCTCCGGGCGAACATCCAGGGGCACCTGGACGCCGGGGAGATCGAGCTCATCGAGGGCGACCTGCGTGACGGCGACGTCGCCGCCAAGTCGGTTGCCGGCATCGACGCGATCTTCCATCTCGCCGCGGACCATGGCGGCCGGGGCTACGTCGACCTGCACCAGTACGCGACCTCGACCAACCTCGGCCTGGACGCCCTGCTGTTCACCAAGGCCCTCGAGGCTGACGTCGAGAAGATCGTCTACGCCTCCTCGGGCTGCATCTATCCGCTGAACATCCAGACGGACCCGGCCGAGATCTTCTACCTGACCGAGGAGACGGCGGGCCCCCCCTACGAGCCGGACGGCATGTACGGCCTGGCGAAGCTGGCGGCCGAGCTCACGCTGCAGGCGCTGCACTCAGAGCGCGGCCTGAAGACCGCCTCGTGCCGCTACTTCACCGTCTACGGGCCGCGCGGGGTCGAGAACCACGCGGTGATCGCGATGATCGCCCGCGCGTTCCTGCGCCAGGATCCCTTCCACGTGTGGGGCACCGGCGAGCAGATCCGCAACTGGACCTACGTGGACGACATCGTCGACGGCACGATCCGCGCCGGCGAGGAGATCGACGACGGCACCGCGGTGAACCTCGGGACGATGGAGCGGGTGCGCGTCCTCGACGCCGTGGCGATGGTGATCGAGATGGCGGGCTACGCCCCGCAGATCGTCACCCAGCCGGACATGCCGACCGGCCCCTACAACAGAGTCGCCGACAACCGGCTGGCGAGGCAGCTCCTCGGGTGGGAGCCCAAGGTGCTGTTCGAGGAGGGCCTGCGCCGCACCTACGACTGGTACACCTCGACGAAGGACCCCGACGAGGTCATGGCCATCTTCGAGTTCATGCTCACCGGGCGGGGGACCGCGCCATCGGGGAGCTCCGGCTCCTGAGGACCGGAGCGGGCCGGCCGCCGGGCGCGGCCGGCCCCGAGACGGCGATGGCCGACGCGGCGCACACCTGCGACCGCCCGCGAAGCGGGCCCCTCGTCAACGGGGTTCGGATCGATCCCCGCACCCCCGAGGCCCTGGTTCGGACCGTCGAGGGGTTCCTTCGGTGCGGACGCAGCCACGTCGTCCACTTCCTCGCTGCCGACCCCACGGTGCTCGCCCGCGGGCGCCCCGCGTATCGCGACCTTCTGAACCGGGGTGACCTCAACGTGCCCGACGGCATGCCGGTCGCGCTGGCCGCACGACTCCAGCCGAGGGGTGTCCCCGAGGCCCGCCGGCAGCCTGGAACCGACAGCATGCAGCTCGTGATGCGCTGGGGCGCGGGACGGGGACTCGCCCACTACCTCTACGGTGGGGCGCCCGAGGTCCTTCAGGCCATGCGCGTGAACCTCCGAGCGGCCATCGCCGGGCTGCGGGTGGTCGGCGCCGAGTCGCCCCCGTTTCGCGATCTCGCCCCCGCCGAGCTGGACGAGGCGGCCTCGCGCATGCGCGAGGCCGGCGCCGAGGTCGTCTGGGTCGGCCTCGGGACCCCGAAACAGGACCTCGTGGCCGAGGAGCTCGCCCGCAGGGACGCGGCCTCCGTGATCTGCTGCGTCGGCGCTGCCTTCGATTTCGTGGCCGGTGCGAAGGCCCGGGCCCCACGCTGGATGCAGCAAGCCGGCCTGGAGTGGCTGCACCGGCTCGCCTCGGAGCCTCGGCGACTCTGGCGCCGCTACCTGATGGGGAACGCGAGGTTCGTCGCCGGCTACCTCGCCGACCGGGCGCACGACCTCGTCCGACCGGCCTCCCCCCGGACCCGGTAGGCTCCCGGCGAAGTCGGTTGGGGGCCCGCCGTGCGCATCGCGATCGTCCACAGCTTCTACAGCAGCCGGCAGCCGAGCGGCGAGAACGGCGTCGTCGAGGCCGAGGTCGCGGCGCTTCGCCGGGCCGGGCACGAGGTGGCACTGGTGGCCGCGCGCACCGACGACCTCGAGCGGGAGCCCCTCTATGGCATCCGGGCGGCCGCTCGCGTCGCCACGGGCCTGGGACGCTCGCCGCTCGGGCAACTCCGCCGGCTTCGACCCGACGTCGTCCACGTCCACAACCTCTTCCCGAACTTCGGGAGACGTTGGGCGGCCGAGCTGGACGTCCCCCTGGTCGCGACCCTGCACAACTTCCGACCGGTGTGTGCGAGCGGGATCCTGTACCGGGGCGGCGAGATCTGCACGCTGTGCCCCGACGGGGACCGGTTCGCGGGGCTCCGCCATCGCTGCTACCGGGGATCCGCCGCGGCGACGCTCCCGCTCGCCTGGGCCAACCGGCGCGGCCCGGCCGTGGATCCCCTGCTGGCGCGCGCCGACCGCCTGGTGATGCTCTCGGAGCTCGCCGTCGAGCAACTCGCTCGGGTGGGCATCGACCGCCGCAAGGTGGTGCTCTGGTCCAACTTCCTGCCGGACGATCTGGACCCGGGCCCGACTCCCCCGCAAGCGGCCCCAGACGGGTGGCTCTACGTCGGCAGGCTCGCGGAGGAGAAGGGGATAGGGCTGCTGGCAAGGACCTGGCCACGGGGACGAGCGCTCCGAATCGTCGGGGAGGGGCCGGCCGCAGACGAGGTCCGGCGGGCCATGGACGCGAACTCGAGCATCGAGGCGCTCGGGCGACGATCACGCGAGGAGGTCGTGGCGCTCATGCAAGGCTCGCTCGGCCTGGTCGTCCCAAGCCGTTGGTTCGAGGCGTTTCCCCTCGTCTACGCCGAGGCGATGGCCGCTGGCCTCCCGGTCCTGGCGTGGAGGCCGAACGCGGTCGCCGAGCGGGTGACCGCAGACGGAACCGGGGCCGCGACCTCATGGGGGGAGAACCTCGGTCCCGTGCTCGACGCCGCCGAGGCCGAATTCCTCTCGCTCCGAGCCCGCTGCCGGGCGGTCTTCGAGCAACGCTACGGCGAGACGGCGTACGTGGCCCGCGCGACGGCCCTCTACGGGGAGCTCACGCGGGCAGCCGACGCGCCGGGGTGAAGGTGATCCTCCCGGTCTTCTTCGCCACGAGCCAGCGGGGGTTCCGGGCGTTCAGGCGCAGGCTCAGGAGGCGGCCGAGCGCCCAGCTGCCTCGATCGGCATAGCCGTGCTTCTCCTGCACCATGCGCGACTCACGCAGCATCCGCTCCTCGTCGTAGGAGAGATTCCCCTCGTGCAGACGGAAGCGGCCGATGACCTGGGGCAGGATCAGGGGCGGGGAGAGCTTCATCGCGCGCACATACCAGTCGTAGTCTCCGCAGTTCCTGAAGGCGGTGTCGAAGGGCCCGACACGCTCGAAGAACGAGCGTCGGACCCAGACCGTCTGCTGGGGGATGCACGACCAGCCGATGCCCGCGTAGGCGCGGACGCTCATGCGCACCGGCGTCCAGGACCCGAGCGGGCGGTCGTGCCCGTCCACGTACTCCAGGCGGCCACAGACCCACTGCACCTCGGGGCGGGCCGCGAACGCTCGCGCGACCAGGGCGAGCCCGCCCGGCGCGATCTCGTCATCGGCGTTGATGTACCCGACCACGTCGCCCCGCACCTCTGCCATGCCTCGGTTGATGGCCTCGTACATGCCACCGTCTCTGCCGACTAACACGCGGGAGGGGAACCCAGCCGCGATCTCACGCGTCCGGTCGGTCGAATCCCCGTCCACGATGAGGTGGTCGATGGCAAGCCACGGCCGCCGCTGGCCCCAGATCGAGCGCAGCGTGCGTTCAAGGTAGCGTTCGGCGTTGAGCGTCGGCGTCACCACGCCCACGCACGACGGGGCCGGAGCAGCGATCGTTGGCATTCCATCCCCCCAGGCCCGACGCAACGCTACCCAGTCTAGCCAATCGCCCCACATGCCACCGGCCGGGGGCCCGCCGCTGTAGACAGGCACCGTCGCCAGTACCATCCCGGCCATGGAAGGAGCGACTCAGGAGACAGCCGACCGCGCGGCGGGCCGCGCGCCGATCCTCGTGACGGGAAGCCATCGATCCGGGACCAGTTGGGTCGGCCAGATGCTTGCCGCGGCCCCCGAGCCCGTCGCCTACCTATGGGAGCCATTCAGCCCGCGCTCGCGCCGCGGCGTGTTCGACGCACCCATCAGATGGTGGTTCACGTATGTCTGCGACGAGAACGCCGAGGAGTTCGCCCCCGCCGTCCGGGACCTGCTGGCCTTCCGGTATCACGTCCGAGCCGAGTTCAGGACGATCCGATCGCCACGGGACGCCGGCCGGATGGCGCGAGACCTGGGGCGGTTCCGCCGGTTCCGGAGGACTGCGGCCCGGCCCCTGCTGAAGGACCCGATCGCGGTCTTCTCCACCGAGTGGCTCGCGGCCAGGTTCGGCATGGAACCCATCGTGCTGATCCGTCATCCTGCTGCGTTCACCGCGAGCCTGAAGCGCCTCGGCTGGACCCATCCCTTCGACGACTTCCTGCAGCAGCCGCTCCTCATGCGCGACTTGCTCGGACCCTTTGAGGTCGACATCCGCCGATTCGCCGAGGGGCAGCACGACGTCGTGGATCAGGGAGTCCTGCTCTGGAACGTCATCCATCTGGCCATCGACGCCTACCGCAACCGGCATCCGGGCTGGCGATTCGTTCGCCACGAGGACCTGTCCACGAATCCGCTGCCGACCTTCCGATCCCTCTACGACCACTGCGGGCTCACCTGGACACGGGACGTCGAGGAGCGCGTGCGGCTGCACAGCAACGCATCCAACCCGGCCATCGCCACCTCGGTGTCGTCGATCAGGCGGAACAGCGCAGCCAGCATCCGCATGTGGCGGAGCGTTCTCACGCCCGCAGAGAGTGAGCGTGTGCGAATCGGGACCGCGGAGCTGTGGCCGAGGTTCTACGGGGACCAGGACTGGGCCGAGCAGGACGCGTGAGTGCCGCGCGCGGCTCGTCTCACGCACCGTTCGGCAATGGAGCGAGGCGCTCGTAGATCTCACGGGCGCGCCGGCGCAGGGGCTCCAGCTCGGGCGCCTCGAGCTGGTGGGCGACGAGGAGCTTCTGCGCCTCTCTTTCGGCGCTCGGGCGTGCGAGGCTGACGGCCGCCCCGCCGTACCGCTCGCGGTTGCGTCGTTCGATTCCCTCGAACACCTGCGACACGTTCTGCTTCGTCGGCTGGAACTCCGCGAATGCCGTGCCGAAGCGCTCGTTGACCGCGCGGATCATTCGGTCCAGGTCGGTGCTGAGGGCCGACATGCGCCCGAGGACGACGCGCTCACGGTATGGAAGGATCGCGCGGTGATAGCGAATCCATGCCACGAGAGGCGGACGGGGGCCAATCCCTCGGCGCACCATGTGCGCGAGCACGGCATCCATCGGCTCGCGGACAAGGACGAGCGTGGGCAGGTCCCGGCGCGCCGCCTCGATCACCTGGGCGGCGGCGTGCGTGTGGTGAGCGATGGCGATGGGGCGTGCCTGCGCCGACTCGAACGCGTCGACCGCGAAGGTGCTGCCGGAGCGCCCGAAGCCCTCGATCACGACCTCCGTATCCCGACCGAGCACACGAATGCCGGTGCCCGCGTAGTGGCGGCGCGCCCACGCCATGTAGGGGACGGGATAGGCAGAGACGAGGTAGCGCAAGGCGTATCGGAACTCGCGCAGCCGCTGCTCTCGCGAGCCCCGAGCGGCTGGCGCATCACCTCTCACACTCATCGACGACCGGACCATATCAGGATCATCGGGCGCACTGCCCGAACGACCCGCTGAAGCTGGCACCTGTCCCCCGGATCTGCTAAGCATGTAGGACCGCGACAACCAAGGCGAGATCCGAGCGATCGCGCACGACGGCAGGCCCCGACTCCCGATCAGAGCCACGACAAATCGACGCCCGACCGTACCGCGTACGTCGGACGGAAGGAGGTTCGCGCCATGACCCGCCGACCCGGTCACACACCCCGAAGGCCGACCGTCGCCGCCCTGCGCTCCATGGCCATCATCACGGCGACGGTCGTGACGTGGGCGGCCCTGCCCGCGCCGCTCTCGGCACAGGCGACGACACTCAACACGGCCCACGGCCTGTGGGGGATCGGCAACGCGAATACCTCGGCGCACTGGTCCAGCCTCATCAAGGCCATGCAGGCCCCGTTCGCAGCCGTGGGCAGCTACCACCCGCTGAGTGGCTCCACCATCCCGAACTGGATCGATCGGGAGGCGGCGTCCACGCATGCCCTCCTGTACCTCAACATCAACTCGTGGCGAGTCGTGAACGGCGCGAAGGTCTGCTACCCGTGGTGGAAGGTCGCCGCCGGGTTGCAGGACCGCCAACTCGGGACCCTCGTCCGGCAACTGAAGGGGTTCCACTACTCCCGCATCGTCCTCTCCTTTCATCACGAGCCGAACGTGAACGTGCGAAACGAACCGTCATGCGGAACCCCGCGCGCATACGGTCAGGCCTTCGCGCACGTCGTTACCTACTTCCGCGCCCACGGCATCCGCTACCCGTGGGTGTGGACGATGACGGCTTCGGCGTTCTCGACGGGCAAGGCGACCGCATATCGCCCGCCCCTCGGAGACATCTCCTTCGTCGGGACGGACGGCTACAACATGAACAGGGGCGGTGTCTGGCGCTCCCCGCAGGTCGTCTTCGGGGCCGCGATCAAGTACGCGGCCGCGATCGGCCGTCCGCTGTTCGTCGGGGAGATCGGATGTGTCGAGCGGCCGGGCAATCCGGCAGCCAAGGCGCAATGGATCACCACCGCGGCTCAGATGCTCGCGGCGAGCGGCGTAACCGCGCTGCTCTGGGATGACCAGATCGAGTACACGCCGTTCACCTCACCGCAGGCCGAGGCGGCCTGGGTCGCGGCTTCTCGCCTTCCCTACTACCAGTGACGGAGTAGCGAAGGGCCGAGGAGAGGGTCGAGGGATCGCCAGAAGGGCGCGACACGCCGGGTGAGAGCCTGCATACTGATCCGATGATCTCGGGCGAGGGCCATCGCATCGGGTCACCGACACCCGCCCGCGTGGGGGTGGGCGCCCCTGTTCCCGCCACCGCGGTCCTCCGGGCGGTGGCGCATCGGTGGCCTCTCACAGGAGGATGGCGCCTGGCCCGGATGTACCTGCTGATCCTGTTCGTCACGACGATCGACGTGACCAGCTACTTCAACGGCCCCGGGAGCCAAGTGCGCTACGCGCTCGTGCTCCCGCCGATCGTGGCGGTGTTCCTGTACCGGCTCCGATCCCGAACACCCCTGATCCGGCGGCCCACGCCCGCAGACATGCTCCTCCTCGTGCTGTTCGCGTGGGGTCTCCTCGGAACGGCGTACGGCGTCACCCATTCGCACACGAAGGACGGCATGTTTCCGACCTTCGTTCCGATGGCGATCGCATTCCTTCCGCTCCTCGTGCCCGAGGTGCCGACCCGGGGGGAGGTCGTCAAGATCCTCCGGGTCATTGGGATCATCGGGGCCGCCTATGTGGTCCTAAACGCCTTCGTCAACTCCCATGCGATCGCATCGCTCGCGGCGTACCGCGCCTACCGGAACGCCCTCCTCTGCTACGTGGCGATGGGGCTGGTAGCTACCGCCGTCCTGCGCCGGAGGGCTCGCCTCGCCCTGCTGCTGGCCCTGACCGCGGTCATCTTCGTCACGTATCCGTCGGGCACGTTCGTGCTGGTCGCCGTCGGCGTGCTGACGACCCTTTGGGTGACCGGCCGATCGGGGAGTTGGCTGCGGCCGGCCTTCCTGGGGGTCGTCTTCGTTGTCGCCATCGGGTTCGCACTGATTGACTTCCAGCAGGGCGTGAGCGCCACCAGCGGCTACTTCCAGATCGTCGGGAAGGCCAACGACAACGCGACACGCGTGGCCCTGTGGTCCTCCGGCCTCCGAGACTTCGCGCGATCGCCGCTCATCGGTACCGGGTTCACGGGGAACACCACGACGGTCACCAGCGTCCCCACCCAGCGGACGCTCGGGGTTCGAACCGTCCAGCTGCCGTTCCACAACGACTACGTGCTGTTCCTCGCCAACGGCGGCGTGCTCGGGTTCGGCCTGCTGGTCGGGTGGATCCTGCTCACCCAGATCATCGTGCTCCGCCGCTACTGGGCATTCCTGGCGGCTGGGATGACCGCGTCCGCAAACCTCCTGCGAGTCCTCTTGGTCGGCTTCAATGCCTTCTTCACGGCGGCCGCCACCAACCCCGAGTTCACGGGGCTCGCCCGATCCGCGACCATCTTCTCGATCTACGGACTGATGATGGTGCTCGGAACCCCGGCTTCGGTACGCCCGCAGGAGCATGCGCGGGTGAACGTCGCGCCCGCGGCCTCCCGGCCGAGCCCACCGTCCGCGGCCACCGCGTGACCGCCGCCCCGTCCGTCACCCCGATCTTCCTGTTCTCGCTCCCGCGGTCGGGATCGACTCTCGTGCAGCGCGTGCTTGCCTCGCACGCCGACGTGGCGACGGCCTCGGAGCCGTGGCTGCTCCTCCCCTTCGTCTACGCGCTGCGGGACCGGGGGGTCCGGAGCGAGTACGCGGCGGTCCCGGCCGCCCGCGCGCTCAATCACTTCGTCGAGCAACTGCCGGGCGGGCTGGACGACTACCTCCAGGAGCTCCGGAGCATGGCCGAGCATCTCTACGCGCGCGCCGCCGCAGGCCGGCCGTACTTCCTCGACAAGACGCCCAGATACCACTTCGTCGTCGATGAGATGTTCCGCATCTTCCCCGACGCCCGGTTCCTCTTCCTGTGGCGCAATCCGCTCGCGGTCGTGGCATCGATCGTCCAAACGTGGACCCGCGATCGATGGGGACTGGGCCGTTGGCGGGCCGACCTGTTCGAGGGGTTGGGACGCCTCGTCGCCGCGTACGAGGCCAACCGCGACCGGGCGCAGGCCGTTCGCTTCGAGGACCTCGTCTCGGGGCCGGCCGGCTGGCCCGCGATCTTCGCCCACCTCGGCCTGGCGTACGACCCCTCGGTCACCAGTCGCTTCACCGAGGTCCAGCTGGACGGGGAGATGGGCGACAAGACGGGGGTCACGCGCTACGGAGGCCTGTCGAAGGAACCGATCGACCGGTGGCAGCAGGCGATCTCGAACCCGTTTCGCAAGCGCTGGTGCCGCGCGTATCTCGCGTGGATCGGCGAGCGCCGTCTTGCCGTGATGGGGTATGACCTGGACGAGCTCATCGCCCAGCTCGAGCAGATTCCCGATGGCAGCCGTCGACTCGGCATCGACCTCGCATACCGCGCATACGACGAGGTGGCTGGTCGTCGCCGACAGGCAGGACTGCGAGCCTGACTGACGTCCCCCGGACCGTCCGGGCGGCTTCAGGCCGCCCGGCGCCTCCCGAACAGGAACTCCGCAAAGGGGCCGACCGAGAACTCGGCCACGGTCCGGATCCCCGTCAGTCGCTTCGCCAAGTAGTACATGGCCACGTTCTGCACCGCCGCGACGGCTGCCGTGGAGCAGGCGACGCCGAGTCCGCCGAAGTGGGGGGCGAGCAGCACCTCTCCCGCCAGGCTGCAGATGCCGGTGGCGATCGTGACCGTCATCAGCTCCCGCTGGTGCCCGGTCATCATCAGCGTGATCCCGGAGGAGCCGCAGCTGACCGCGACCACCCTCCCCGCTGACAGCACCGCGAGGATGGCGGCGCCCTGCCGGAAGTCGGGACCGAACGCCAATCCCAGGGCGGGTCCCCCGAAGAACACGAAGACCAGGAGCACGAGGAGGGCCGGCAGTCCGGCGAGAGTCGACACCGACCGGAGCGCTCGTTCGAGCTCCGACTTTCGCCCCTGGGCCCAGAGTTCGGAGATGATCGGCGGCGTCACGCCCTGCAGGATCAGATAGGGGGTCGACACCAGCATCATGAGACGAGCGGCCGCGCCGTAGATGGCGACGTCGTGCTGAGGGCGGAAGGCCCCCAGCACGAGCACGTCGACGCCTGTCCCGAGGACGTAGATTGCCGTGTTGGTCACGAGCGCCGGCCACGCCATGTCGAGGATCTCGCGCCCCGACGTCCGTCCCTGTCTGGGCAATCGTCGAACGCGCGGGAGGAGCGCCACTCCGGCGACCAGGGTCGCGATCGCCGAGAACCCCAGCGACAGCAGCAGCACGCGTGAGAGCCCCGGGTGCGCGTGCGCCACGTAGAAGGCCGCGAACACGCCGACCGACAGGACGTCTACCAGCAGTTGGTCGAAGATCGTCGCGAGATCGAACCGCTGGAACGCTCGCCAGGTCTCGACGAACAGCGACTGGATCGCCGAGACCCCGAGCCAGCCCGCAGTCACCGGGATGGCGGCCGCCAGGACCGGCGAGTGGTAGAAGGTACGTGCCACCCACCCCCCACCCGCCAGAACGACGATCGCCGTCACCAGCGAGCCGAGGGTCCCGAACCCGAGCACGGTGCGGATGGCGCTACGCGCGGCGCCTGGCCGGCCGGTTCCGAGCGACGAGGGAACGAACCGTACGACTGCCCGGTCGAGCCCGAGCTGCGCGATGATCCCGCCGACCACGACCAGCGTGTAGCTCGTGAAGAAGGCGCCAAGCTCGTTGAGGTTGAGAATGCGGGCAAGTAGGGCATTGATGAGGAAGCCAAGGACGGTGGTGACGATCCGGCCCCCGAGGACCCAGGCGGACCCGCGCAGGATGCGCCGCCGCAGGGCGCCCATGCTGAGCCTGGGGGGAGCGGCGACCGACGCGTTCGGCACAGCTTCGCCTCCCGAACCGGTCACGGTGTCCCT
Organism: Chloroflexota bacterium; assembly: GCA_021785115.1. The sequence goes on from JAJYGO010000347.1 coordinate 19,659, forward strand.
CCCGGACTCATGATGTGGAGATGCTACAATTCCCGCCCCTGGCGCGGACCAGCCTTCGACTCTCCCCATGCCCGACCCCGGCGCACACCTCCACCCTCGCGAGGGCTCCCGGGATTCCGACGCGGGACCGTTGCTCCGACCCGTTCCGGCGGACGCGACCCTCATCTACATCCACATCGGCAAGACGGCTGGCATGACGCTGCATCAGGTGCTCGAACGGCAGTTCCCGAAGGACCGGATCTTCTCGTTCCACGAGATCCCACGCGAGCGCGTCGTTGCCGCCGCCTCGGCGGACACCCCAGCGGAGCACGCGCCGCCGACACTGGTCGGCGACCGTCCCGTCCGCGAGCACACGCTCGCGTATTTTGCCGGGCTGCCCGAAGAGGCTCGCCGACGGTTCCGCCTCGTGGAGGGGCACACGATCTACGGGATCCACGAGTTCGTCCCTCGGCCGTCCGTGTATGCGACGTTCCTGCGCGAGCCCGTCGCCCGCGTCGTCTCCGGGTACGGCTACATCCAGCGCAGGACGCACCATCCCCTCTTCGAGGTCTCCCGCCGGCTGGACCTGCTCGAGCTCGTCGAGAGCGGGCTCGCCCTGCAGTTCGACAACGGGCAGACCCGAGCGCTTGCCGGCGACCTCGGGACGCCATTCGGCGGGTGCACCTCCGACATGCTGGAGCGGGCGAAGCGGAACGTTGAGCGTGACTTCGCGGCCGTGGGCATCACGGAGCGCTTCGACGAGTCCCTCCTGCTCCTGCGGGCTGCGTTCGGATGGTCGCGGCTCTTCTACGTCAGGACCAACACCTCGCCACGTCGCCCGGACGACCTCCCGACGGCCACGCGTCGCACCATCGAGCGATACAACGAACTGGACCGCGACCTCTACTCTTGGGCGCTTCGCCGGTTCGAGGAGGCGGTGGCGGAGGATCCCTCGTTCGGGGAGTCGCTTCGGCGGTTCCGAGCCGGCAACGAGCGCTACCGACCAGTCGGTCGCCTCAGGTACACGCTGCCGCGGCGGGTGCGCGACCTGGTCCGCCAAGGCCGCCTCGGACGGTAGGGATGGCGTCCCCCCACGATCCCGGCTCCGCCGACCGCACCACGTCGCGGCACGACGACGAGCGGCCGACCGTGATCTTCCTGCACATCGGGAAGACCGCCGGCACTACCTTGCGCAAGATCCTGTACCGGAACTTCGATCCCTCCGAGGTCATCCTCGTGAGGAATCGATCGGAGAATCCGGCCAGGCTCCGACGAGAGGAGACGCCCGCCATCTTCGCAGCGCTCCCCGAGGAGCAGCGGACACGCGCGAGACTGGTCCTCGGCCACGTCGTCTTTGGGATCCACGAGCACGTGCCGCGCCCCTTCACGTACATCACGCTCCTGCGGCGCCCCGAAGCCCTGGTCGTGTCCCAGTACCGGTGGGTGCGACGCGAGCCAAGCCACTGGCTCCACCGGAGGGTGCTCACCGACGACCTCACGCTGGACGACTACCTCGATCTCGGCTTGTCGCTCGAGGTCGATAACGGCCAGACGCGGGCGATCTCCGGGGACACCACGACGCCCTTCGGCGAGTGCTCGCCGGAGATGCTGGAGCGCGCGAGGGCGAACCTCGATCGCTGGTTCTCGGTCGTCGGCCTCACGGAGCGGTTCGACGAGTCGCTGCTGCTCCTCGGGCGGGCGTTCGGCTGGGCCCACCTCGCCTACACACCGGCCAACTTCTCCGCGGCCGCGGCGCAGGCCCCTGTCTCGGCCGCCACACGGGAACGGATCGAGAACCTGAATCGCCTCGACAACGAGCTCTACGAGTACGCGACCGCACGCATGCAACGGGCCATCGAGGCGGACCCGGAGCTCGAGGTCGACCTGCGTCGATTCCGGCGGCGAAACGCCGTCTACCGCAGGACGTGGGGTGCGCTCACCTACTCCCTGCCCAGGCGGGTGGCGATGCGTCTCGGCCTGACCAAGGTCGCGGGCTGACAGGTTCCTACGGGCCTGGGCGCCCCCTTCGAGACGCGGCCGCGTACCTGCGCATGAGCGGCAGCGTGATCGCCGCGACCGCAATCTGCTGACTCCGCGAGAGACCGTCGCGCCATGCCTCGTCCGCCCGGAGCACCAGAGATCCTCGTGCGAGCCTGAGGCGGTTCCCGGCAACGATGTGATCGGCGTCCAGGTCGGCCTCGTTCCCCCTGAGGAACTGCAGGTCCGCGGGCCCGAGCGAGATTCCCGCGTGGGCTCCGATGCGCGCGAGTTCCGTGGCCGGGTCCCGCACGAGGTCCTCGTATCGCACCACGACCGTGGGGATTCCCCGGGCGGCCAGCAGGTCGTAGGCGACGTTGATCCACGCCCACCGCAAGGCGGTCTTCGCCGGAGCCTGGCGTCCCCGGAACCGCATGCCGTCGGCGACCCACTGGCGCTCGACCCACTTGGTGTTGGAGAAGGCGACGCCCCTGCTGTCCCGGACCAGGTGGACCATGCGAACGTCGAGGCCGAGGGCGGCGCGCTCCGCGACGAGGTGTGCCGGACCCTTGGTCGAGTCCACGATCACATCCGCCCCGGACACCGAGGCGATCGCCCGGTACACGCGCGACAGCAGCTCCGAGTAGCGGCCCAGCGCGCTGGCGTACGAGCGCGACAGCCCTGGCCACAGACGCACGGGCAGCGAGCGCGGGAGCGAGAGGTGTCGCCGCCGCATCAGCAGGTCGTTCCGGAGGCGGGTCACCTCGGCGACGTCCACCAGATGCCAGCCGCCGAACGCGTGGTCGCCGACCGACCTCCAGAAGGGACACGCATGAAAGGGGACCCCGCACCCGCACGCGATGTTCCCCTGAACAGCCCGGTCCCACAGGAAGCCGACCTCGCCGACCGCGACCGCGCCCGGCAACCGCCCGAGAAGCCGCGACAGCAGCGTCGACCCGCTCTCGCCGCTGCTCGCGACGGAGAGCACGACCGTTTGGATGTCCGCCATCATCAAGCCTCGCGTCTCCGCAGGTCCCGGGCGGGCAAGCGGCCGGGTGTCGGTCCCCACTATAGCCCGCGGGTCGGCAGACACAGGCGCCGCGTCGCTCGACCGCGCGCGCATCTCCTAGGACTTCCGCCCGAGCCGGCACCGGTCACGGGCGAGTGCCGAAGAAGTTCAGGCAAGGCCATCCAGATGAATTGCGCTCGGCATCCGGCTGTATCGGGGCGCCCGCGGTTCACAACTGCGGGCACACGGTCGATGACCAACGCACGAGGAGGGACACCCCGGAACCCCCTCCTGGACCGTCAGAGAGGTGATGCTGCCTATGCGTCCTGGACACCGCGGGTGGCGAATCGCGTTGCGCCTCGGCGTCGTCCTGGCCACGCTGGCCTTGACCGCCCCGAACGCAGCGAGCGCGATGGCCGCCGTCCATCATCCATCGCCGGTCCTCAGATTGACGGACACGACCGCGCCGTCGGTCGTCATCACGTCCCCCGTGAACGGTGCAACGGTCTCCGGGTCGATCACGATCACGGGCAGCGCCAGCGACGACCGTCGCGTGGCGGCCGTGCGCGTTCAGATCGACTCGAGATTCCCCTCCCGCGCCGACGGCACCACGAGCTGGAGCTACGCGCTCGACACGACAAGCCTCACCGACGGCGCCCACCAGATCACCGCGATCGCGCGGGACGGCGTGGGAAACAGCTCGTCCGTGACCATCTCGGTGACCATCGACAACGGCTCTACGTCGAGCGCCCCGCCGCCCCCTCCCCCGACAACCACGACGACCGGGCCCAGATGGGGGCTCTCGGTCAACAACTCTGCCGTGGACCCGTCGACCATCGAGACGGCCATGGGGCGACCCTACGCGTCACGTGGCGACTACCTGCCCCTCTCCGGGGTCAAGTACCCGAACTCGTATGCGCTGTCGGCCGCGTCCGAGGGAGCGCAGATCTACCTGAACATCAACTCCTGGAAGGTCGTGAGCGGCGTGAAGGTCTGCTATCCGTGGGCTGACGTCGCCTCTGGCGTCGACGATCCGCTGCTCCAGAACTGGGTCAACATGCTGAAGGCCTTCAACTACCCCAACACGGTCATCTCGTTCCACCATGAGATGAATCTGGTCGGGCATTCGAATGAGCCGCAGTGTGGGACCCCGGCCGACTACCGCGCCGCGTACGAGCACGTGTACGAGTACTTCCGGGCGGCCGGCATCGACTACCCTTTCGTGTGGGCACCGACTGCCAGCGCCTTCGCCCAGGGGACCGCCCAGCAGTGGCAGCCGCCGAACTTCGACTACGTCGGCGCCGATGGCTACAACCGTGACCAGGGAGGCGCGTGGCGGAGCTTCGACTCCATCTTCGCGCCGGCGCACACGTATGCGGTCGCCCTCGGGAAGCCGCTCTTCATCGGAGAGGTCGGCAGCGTGGAGAGTCCCACCGATCCAACCGCCAAGGCCGCCTGGTTCGCGGACGCCGTGGCAACGATCAAGCAGTGGGGAGACCTCGCCACGGTGGAGTGGTCGGACAGCGCCACCTATCAGCCGGACTCGTCATCGACGAGCCTGGCGAGCTTCGTGGCCGGGGCCCAAGACCCGTACTTCTCCTGATCTACGGCCTCCGAGACCGCGGGGGGAGGAACGGTCCCCCGCGGTCTCGGCGTTTCCGCGGACCCCAGACGCCGCGGATGGGACGGTCACCCCCGGTTCGGCCACGCGCCGACCACCAGAATCGTCGCCCTGCCCCCACCGGCTAGTATTGGCGGGTCATGTCCGAACATCTGCTGGTCGAGTGAGTGTTCGTGGCGCCCGGTGGACGCTGCGAAACCGCCTCGCCGAGCACCGGATCTATCTGCCCATCGCCCGTCGCAAGTATGGCGACGCGGTCCTCAGCCCCGACACTCAGCTCGTGATCGACGGCTTCACGCGCTCGGGAGTCACCTTCGCCGTGTTCGCCTTCCAGCTGGCCCAGCGGCGCCCGGTGCGGGTCGCCCACCACCTCCACGCCTCCTCGCATCTGATCGCGGCCGCAAGACGCGGCGTGCCCGCGCTTCTGGTCATTCGGGGTCCGGAGGCCGCGGTCCTTTCGGCCATGATCCGTGAGCCCCACGTCACCGCCGCGGCCGCCCTCCGCGCTTACACGCGATTCCACCAGCGACTGTGGCCCTTTCGTCAATCGCTTGTCGTGGGCGAGTTCGATCGGGTCACTGCTGACTTCGGACAGGTCATCGACGACCTCAACCGCCGGTACGGGACGACATTCGAGGCCTTCCGCCACACGGCGGACAACGTGTCGTGCGTGTTTCGTCTCATCGAAGACCGATCGCGCCGTCCCCCGTGGAGAACGGCCCTCGGGCGGCTGGAGAACGGACGGATCGGCCTCGCCGAGTACGAGGGCGCCGTCGCGGCGGCCGGCGGGCGCGAGCGGCTATCGGCCGCCGTGGAGACGAGGATCGCCCGTCCGTCGGCAGAGCGCGAGGCGATGAAGGAACGTCTCCGGGGTCGGGTGGCGTCCGAGTCTGCGCTCCTCGCCGAGGCCCGCGATGCCTTTGCGGCACTGGTCGGCTCAACGCGGTGAGCGGACAGCCCCCGCCTGCAGGCCCCTCGCTCGTAGGTCTATTGAACTAGCGGGCAGACCTTGACCCCCGAACGGGGGATGGACCAGACTCGATTGAACCGAAGGGAACTGCGAGGGGAGTCCGTTCATGTCCATTCGGCCGCTCAGATCCGTCGTCGTCGGGTTCGCGTCGCTCGCCGTCCTCGCCGGAGGAACTGCCGCCTGGGCCATCACGCCCGCGTCGGCGCAAGCATCGGTGTGCGGCACATCGGGGACCGACCAGATCTGCGTCGCGACCCCGGCGAGCCAGCTCAGCGGGGACACGTGGGTCCAGGTGACGGACAGCACCTCGGCCACGCAGACACTCCAGGTCTACTGGAACCCCGCAAGCGGACAGCAGTGCCTCCCGAACGTCACCGGATCCTGCTACCTCATCACGCAGTTCGGGGCGAACCCCGGAACCACGTCCGACTACTCGTTCATGTGGCCGACGCAGAAGTACCTGGATGGGGGCGGCACGCTGCAGGTGAGGGTCAAGGGCGCGACGACGTCGGTCAAGCTCCCGGGACTGCAGCTCTCAAACGGGAACGCCGGCAGCATCCTGCCGGCCAACCAGGGACCCAGCAACTCGCAGCCGCCGGCGGACACCAGCTGGCCGGGAACCTCGGATCCGACCATCGCCGCGACGGGCGACGGGCCCGACGATCAACCGCAGTCGAACGCGGAGGCGGCCTCGATCGCGGCGAACAACCCGCCGCTGTTCCTGTTCCTCGGCGACGTCTACGAGGTTGGCTCGTACTCGGAGATGCTCAACCACTACGGGTGGAACGTCATGGACGGGCCATGCCCCTTCCCGGCGGCCGAGTGCGGACCTGCGTGGGGCCAGCTCGCTTCCGTGACCCAGCCCACGATCGGCAACCACGAGTACGAGGTGTCGCCGAACGACGGGAGTGCGTGGACCGACTACTGGGGCCAGCGGAGCCTGTGGACGTCCTTCACGTTCGGGAACGTGCTGTTCCTCGACCTCGACTCGGGCACGGACGGGTCGCTCGGCACCCTCATGGGGGTCGGCTCTCCTCAGTACACTTGGGTTCAGAACGTCCTCAGCCAGCCGAACCTGCCGCCCTGCATCGTCGCCTACTGGCACATTCCGGCGCTCAAGCCCAACGGCGCCGTGAACACCGGGGCACAGGCCATGTGGCAGTTGCTCAACGACAGGGGCGTGTCGCTGGTGCTGGACGGGCACATTCACGTCATGGCCGAGAGCGTGCCGCTGAACGACCAGCTGCAGCCGGCTCAGCCGGGGCAGAACGCGACGGTCGAGCTCATCGCCGGAGCGGGGGGGCACAATCTCGGGAAGGTCGGTGGCCTGAACTCGCGATTCGACTGGGGCGTCGGGGCCACGCCGGGAGCCGTGTACCTGACGCTCAACGGCGCGGCAGCGGGCGGCACGCCGACCAGCCTGTCCTGGCAGTACCGCGGAACCGACAACGGCGTGCTGCACTCCGGCGGCATCGCGTGCAACGGCTCCCCGCCCCCGGCCCCCACGGTCTCGAGCTTCTCCCCCGCCTCGGGTTCCCCGGGGACCCAGGTCACGATCTCGGGCTCGGCCTTCACCGGAGCGACCAGCGTGAGCATCGCGGGAACGAACCAGACGAGCCTCACGGTGAACTCGGACACGAGCATCACCACGACCGTCCCCAACGGGGCCTCGGGCTCCGGCCCCGTGTGCGTGACCACCGCGGCCGGCACGGGGTGTAGCGGTTCGAGCTTCACCGTGACCTCACCCCCGTCGGGCTCCCCGCAACGCGTGGGCCAGATCGGCACGGTGACCAACACCTCGGGCACGATCCAAAACAGCCTCCCGCTGACCGTGAACGCTCCCGTGGCGGCGGGCGACACGATCGTCGTCGGGGTGGGGGCCCAGGGCAACGTCTCGGTGACCTCGGCCACCGACTCGCGAGGTAACACGTACCACGTCGACGCTGCGCGCCAGTACACGGCCAGCACGGGGGTGAAGTCCACGACGGCGCTCCTCACGGCCCCGGTCACCACCGCCCTGCAGGCCGGCGACACGATCACGGTAACCGTGTCCACCGGCAACGCCTGGGGATTCGTGGCCGAGGACTGGTCGGGCATCTCCGGCCTGGATCAGACCGGGACCGCCGACTCCGGCGGCACGACCTCCTCGACGGTCTCGGTCTCGACCTCCGCGAGCACGGCCACGGCCCCGGAGGCCGTGTTCGCCGTGACCGCTACCGCCCCCTGGCCAGGCATCACCGCCGGCTCGGGCTACACGGAGTCCGCCGACCTGCAGCTGTCCCAGGGCACGGCCAAGCGGGAGTTCGGACTGGAGTACGCGATCGTGTCCTCAACGAGCACCCAGACGGCCACCTTCGGCCTCGGGTCGGCGAGGTACTGGGTCGCGGCGATCGGGACGTACCGGTAGCGCCGGCCGCGGGGCCGTCGAACCACGCCGCGGGGCGCCCGATGTGCCCCCGCACCATTCGCCGTCGCGGTGGCTATCATGTGGGACCCGTCCAGTGGGGCGATCTCCGAGGAGCAAGCCGACCGTGTTCACGTCCCCGAATCGCCGCCGGCGCCGCCCGCTGACAGCGGTCACCGCCCTCGCCTCGGGATTCCTGCTGTCCTCCCTACTCTCCTCCTGCACTTCGTCGCCACCTGCGACGACCGTGGTCGTGCCCATCGGGGCCCCGAGGATCGTCGGCCCCCTCCACACCGAGGGGATGCGCATCATCGACGCGCAGGGCAGGCCCGTGAGGTTGATGGGCATCCAGGTCGGCGGCATGTCCGACGGCGCGGGCGAGCCCGCGTCGCGGACCCGGAGCCCCAACGGATGTCAGGGTTGGCGGCCCCCGAGTCCCACCGCCTATGCCACCATCGCCTCGTGGGGGTTCAACGTTGTTCGCCTGTCGATCTCGTGGGCGAACCTGGAGCCACGGCCCCCGACGCCGGCCCCGGGGGGGAGACTCACCCATCACTGGAACGTGCCGTATCTGCTGGCGCTGGACCGGATCGTCGCCGGCTTCACGTCGCGAGGGCTCGCGGTCGTCATCGAGATGGGACAGAATCAGTGGTCCCCCGCCTTCACGAACGTGGCCACGGCGCGCGGCACCAAGTGCCGTGGCGTGGGCATGCCGACCTGGCTCTACCCGCATGGAACGTCCATGCTCCAGGCAGAGCAGGGCTTCTACGGGAATGCCGGGGGGCAGCAGGACCAGTACGCCGACGCGTGGAGGCTCGTCGCCGCCCGGTATGCGAGGAACCCCATGGTGGTCGGGTTCGACATGATGAACGAGCCCTACACGCACGGACAGCTGGCCCCGGCAGCGCTCGGGCTCGATGCGCTCTACACGCGGCTCGGCGCGGCCATCCGCTCGGTGAACCCGCATGCGCTGCTGATCTTCCAGGACAGCGACTATTCCCCCGGACAACCTCTCGCCCTGTCGCAACCGCCACCGTTCCGCAACGAGGTCTACGAGTTCCACCTGTACACGTCGAGCTGGATTCCCGACGGCCTCTCGAAGACCCGCGCGTACCTCGCCCGGGCGGAACGGTGGGACGTGCCCCTTTGGATCGGCGAGTTCGACGCGTTCGGCTACGCGAGCCCGCGGGGCGCAGGCCCGGACTGGCAGGGCTCAATGCGCCAGATGATGGCCTTCTGCCGTCAGCACGACATCAGCTGGAGCGAGTTCTCGTTCGCGCCTCGCTGGGTGTTCCAGCCCGGCACCCACCTTCCCCGACCCGGGTTGCTGCAGACGCTGCGCGCTGGCGTCTAGCCTAGCCCCGATCATTCACGAGAGTGCTGTCGAGAGCCTCAGCCTCCCGAGACGCGTTCGTTTGGCCGGGCGAACCCCTGACACGTTCCCTCGCCAGCGGATCGGGACGAGGCTTGGTTCGGCGAGA
>JAJYGO010000390.1:0-4398 GCA_021785115.1 Chloroflexota bacterium
CGGCCTGGGCGTCCGGGATGCGACGTTCGAGCTGGCGCGGCCAGTGCCGATCGAGGACGGCAGGTGATGCAGATCTCGGTCGGACGATCATGCACGCCCACCGAACGGTTGACCACGGCCTGCCGAGCGGTGGATGCCCCAATCCACCGACTACCCGCTGGGAGATCGCGGCCCGGGCTTCCACACTCGTGGCAGCCGAAACGGCGCGAGCGACGAGCTCGCAGTCGGGCCCAGAAGCGACCCGGCGACAGAACTGGGGACCGCACTCCGATGAATCGACCTCTGCCCCGAATCGCCTTACCCCGACGCTCGCGCGGCTCGCTCGGCTCGCGTCGGGCCTGGACCGTCCGCGTGGCCCTCTGGAGCGCCCGCCACCGCTGGCCGGTGATGCTCGCCTGGTTCGCCGTCACGATCGGTCTCTTCGTCGCGAGCCAGGGCCTTGGCGGGATCAAGGCGGCCAGCGCCACGAGTGGAGCCGAGCTGTCGCAGACCGAGTCGGGGCGGGCGATTGCGGCGATGCGCTCGGGAGGCGCGGCGTCGCTTCCGGATGAGCTCGACGTCGTCGTCACGAGCCCGTCGCTCAAGGTGACCGATCCCGCGTTCCGAAGCACGGTCGCAACCGTCGTCGCCCGGCTCCAGGGGGTGACGGCCAGCGTCGACGGCGTATCGGGTCCGGCCCTGACCGGGCTCACCGATCCCTGCTCGGCGCCGCCGACGGCCGGGCTCCTCGCCCCGGACCTCACGAGTGTCCGGGTCGTCGGCCAGATCGAGGGCGACGCCGCCGCACTCGAAGCGAAGACGAGAGCCATCGCGCCGGTCATCGCCTCGCTCCAGGCCGACTTCCCCGCCTACCGGATCCACGCCTACGGGACGACGCTGCTCAACGACCAGATGACCGAGGAGATCAACCGCGATCTCGATGGGGTCATGAAGATCAGCCTCCCGGCGACGTTCCTCATCCTGATCATCGCCTTCGGCGCGCTCGTGGCCGCATGCGTGCCGCTGGTCCTCGCGATCACGGCGCTGCTTGGCGCCTTCGGTATCGTCGGGATCTTCAGCCAGACAATCGAGCCGGTCAGCCCATACGCGGGCCAGGTGATCGTGCTCATCGGTCTCGCCGTCGCGATCGACTACTCGCTCTTCATGATGACCCGGTTCCGCTCGGAGCGGCGGGTCGGGCGCGACAGGCTCGAGGCGATCGGGGTCGCGAGCTCGACCGCGGGGCGCGCCGTCTTCTTCAGCGGCATCGCCGTGATGATCTCGCTCGCCGGGCTGTTCCTGATCCCGGTCGCGGTCTTCCAGACGATGGCGGTCGGAACGATCGCGGTCATCGCGGTCTCGGTGCTCGGCAGCCTCGTCTTCCTGCCGGCCGTCCTCTCGATCCTTGGCGACCGGGTGAACCGGGGAGCGATCCCGGTCCTCGCGCGCACCCGCGACGATGGCGGCGGCGCATGGGCCCGGATCGTCCACGCCGTCATGAACCGCCCGATCGTCGCTGTGCTGGCTGCCACGACCGTGCTCCTCGCGCTCGCGTGGCCGGTCACCCAGCTTCGCCTCGGTGAGCCCGATGTCTCGGTGATTCCGGACACCGTCGACGGGGTCCAGGCCGTCGAGGCGCTCCGGGCGCACTGGCCACAGGGCACGCTCCTCACCCTTGACGTGGCCGTCGCGCACGCGGACGAGCCTGCGCCACAGGCGGCGATCGAGCGGCTCGGACCGGCGCTCCTCGCGGTGAAGGGCCTGTCCGGCCCGGTACGGCTGTCGTCCTCGAACGACGGGACCGTGGCGTCCGTCTCGGTCCTGATGGCCGGCACGGCGAACGACCCCGCGAACTGGCAGATCGTCCGCCAGGTGCGGTCAGAGGTCGTACCGGCAATCTTCGGCGGACAGCCCCGCGTCGCAGTCTCTGTCGGGGGGAGCGCGGCGGTCAGCCTCGACCAGACCCAGATCTACACCGACGGGATGGGCCGGATCTTCGTGTTCGTGCTCGGCCTCTCGTTCGTCCTGCTGCTGCTGGTCTTCCACTCGATCGCCATCCCGCTGAAGGCGATCCTGCTCAACCTGCTCGCCACCGGAGCGGCGTTCGGCGCGCTCGTGCTCGTCTTCCAGGAAGGCTGGCTCGGGACGCTGCTCGGCATCCGGCCGACCGAGGTCACCCACTTCATCCCGATCTTCGTCTTCACCGTCCTCTTCGGGCTCTCGATGGACTACGAGGTCTTCATCCTCTCGCGCATCAAGGAGGCCTTCGACCGGGGCGCCGATTCGCACGAGGCGGTCGCTCGGGGGATCACCCTCACCGCCGGAACCGTCACGAGTGCCGCCGCGATCATGGTCGTCGTGTTCGCCGTCTTCCTGACCCTGCCACTCGGGATCGCCCGCCAGCTGGGCCTCGGCCTCGGGGTCGCGGTCTTCGTCGACGCGACGATCGTCCGGACCGTCCTGCTGCCGGCGACGATGCGCCTGCTGGGCGACTGGAACTGGTGGATGCCGCCATTCCTGCGGTGGTTGCCCCGGATCACCATCGAAGGCGAAACGCTGCAGCTCGAGGCCGCGGCCGGCGGCGCCACGCCGCGAATGCTGCCCTCCGGCACTGGGGCCACGTTGCGATGACCGTGACAATGGATCTTCGTCGACCGAATGAGGAGCTGTCCGCGGTGCGACCTCCCGACGCGTCCGTCGCGCCAAGTGCGGCCGGCGCCACCCCCCGGGACTACTACGACGAGGGCTGGTACGAGTACGTCACGGGGCAGAGCGTCAACGAGACGGAGGAGCCCTGGTTCCGCGTTCTGCCGCACATGCGCGTCTACGGCTTCGTGGTCCTGGCCGTTGCCCTCCTGACGGCCTACCCAAGAGACGATCCGGGCGGATGGCGCGGCCCGGCTGCCCTCGCCGGGATCGCCGCTCTCGCGGTCGCCTTCTGGATCATGTGGGTGCGGCGTCCGATCTGGGGATACGCGCCTCGGATCCTGGCCGTGCACAGCGTCTTCCTGCTGGCGACCTACGCGGCCCTTTTGAGCATCTCGCCGTCGTTCGCGGTCCTGCAGCTCGTGGTCTACCCGCAGATCGTCTTCTCGCTGCCGATCCGCTGGTCGATCGTCGGCGGCCTGTGCATCGGTGCGATCACGAGCGTCGCCATCCTGGCCGCGTCGAGCGGCGGCGGCGAGACGGCGCTGCCCTGGATCCTCTACAACCTCCTGACGGCCGGCATGGTCGTCGCCATCGCCGTCTGGATGCGCCAGACGATCGCCCAGAGCATGGAGCGGCGCGCCCTCATCGCGGAGCTGACGGCGGCCCGCCGTGACCTCGCGGCAGCGGAGCGCGAGGCCGGCGTGGCCGAGGAGCGGGCCCGCCTCGCCCGGGAGATCCACGACACCCTGGCGCAGGGATTCGCGTCGGTCGTGACCCACCTGGAGGCTGCCGACGCGTGCCTCGACGCGGACGCGGGGCGCGCCCGTCGAGACGTGAGAGCCGCCGCAGAGGTCGCGCGGGCGAGCCTGGCCGACGCGCGAACGCTCGTCTGGGCGCTCCGTCCGGAGACGATCGCGACCGCCGGGCTCCCGGCCGCGATCGAGCGCGTCGCTGCCGCCGCGGGCTGCCCTGGCGGGCCCGAGGTCGAGGTCACGATCTCCGGCCGGCCCCGGCAGCTCCATCCTGAGGTCGAGGTGACGCTGCTGCGGGCGGCGCAGGAGGCCCTCGCCAACGCGCGTCGGCACGCCGCCTCCTCTCGGATCGCGGTAACCCTGACGTACTTCATGGACGAGGTCAGCCTCGATGTCGCCGACGACGGCCGGGGCTTCGATCCATCGGCGGCCGGTGGGTCCGGCGGCCTGGGACTGCTCGGCATGCGCGAGCGCGTCGAGGGTCTCGGAGGCCGGTTCGCGATCGAAAGCGCTCCCGGGGAAGGAACGGCGGTTGCCGTAACGCTCCCGGCCATCGAACCGCCGACGCCGGTCATGGGATCTGCCGACGCCGGCCCGGCCGGCCCATCGTCCGAGCCGAGGGGAGCCGCCCGATGAGCCCGATCCGTCTGCTGATCGTGGACGACCACCCCGTCGTCCGTACCGGCCTGCGCCACCTGTTCGAGACCGAGGCGGGATTCGACGTGGTCGCCGAGGCTGCCGACGGCGCCGCCGCTGTCGAGTCGGTCGTCCGGGAGCGGCCCGACATCGTCCTGATGGACCTGCAGATGCCGGTCATGGACGGCGTCGAGGCGATCCGCCGGATCCGCGCCCTGCCACACCCGCCCCCGGTCCTCGTGCTGACGACCTACGACTCGGATGCCCAGATCCTCGCCGCCATCGAGGCTGGAGCCACCGGCTACCTGCTAAAGGACGCCGAGCGCGACACGCTGTTCGCGTCGGTCCGTAGCGCCGTGCGCGGTGGCTCGCCGCTCGCGCC
>JAJYGO010000390.1:4408-6633 GCA_021785115.1 Chloroflexota bacterium
CGGGCGCAGAAGTCAAGCCTATTACTGTCTACTTCATGCAGTCTGCCACAGCACGATTGGGGCACGATCTGAACGTGGAAGGGGCCGGATCAGCCTGGATCAGGGCTGGAAGTTCGGGCTAAAGGACGCCGAGCGCGACACGCTGTTCGCGTCGGTCCGTAGCGCCGTGCGCGGTGGCTCGCCGCTCGCGCCGTCTGTCGCGGCCCGCCTCGTCCAGCACCTGGGGAGTGGCTCCGCCCGGACCCCCGAACCGCTCACAGGCCGCGAGCTAGAGGTCGTCCGGCTGGTGGCGAGAGGCGCCTCCAACCGGGAGATCGCCCGCGACTTGCGGCTCAGCGAGGCGACCGTCAAGACTCACCTGCTCCACATCTTCGACAAGCTCGGCGTCGCCGACAGGACATCGGCCGTCACGACCGCCCTCGAGCGCGGCCTGATTCAGCTGCCACGGGGCTGACGTGCGCCCGCGGCACCCACGCCGGAGCCGTCTACCCGACTGCCAACTACGGGGGGAACCTCCACCATGTCGATACTCGTCGCGTATGCCAGCAGGCACGGTGCCACAGCAGGGATCGCGGAGCGGATTGCAGAGAGGTTGCGAGCGGCCGGACTGGAGGCCGAAGCCCGGCCGGTGAACGCCGTCCGCGACGTCGCGACCTACGACGCCTTCGTCATCGGCGCCGCGACGTACATGTTCCACTGGATGAAGGAGGCCACGGAGTTCGTCGGGCGGAACCGCGCTCTCCTCGCCACGCGGCCGGTGTGGCTCTTCAGCAGCGGTCCGCTCGGCACCGACGCGACGGACAAGGAGGGTCAGGACCTGCGCGTCGTTTCGGCGCCCAAGGAACTCCCCGAGCTCCGGGCCGCCATCAACGCTCGGGACCATCGGGTCTTCTTTGGGGCCTTCGACCCCCGCATGAAGGCGATCGGGTTCACAGAGCGCCTGGCCCTGATGATGCCGGCCGCCCGGGCGGCCTTTCCCGCGGGCGACTTCCGCGACTGGGCCGAGATCGAGGCCTGGGCCGACGGCATCGCCCACGAGCTTGCGCCGATACCTGAGAGCCGACGCTGAGGGTGGATGCTCGTGGCCTCGAGTCGCTCCTACAGGTCCCGGGCGTGCGCGTCGATCCAACGGGCGAGCTCTGGCTCCGTCAGCTCTCCGGCCGCCAGCGCCAGCATCGCCGAAAGGGCCTCCGCATTCGTCGCGGTGAGCTCGACGTCGTTTCGCTCGAGGAAAGCGACCATGACGACGAGCGCGACGCGCTTGTTGCCGTCGACGTACGGATGGTTCCTGGCGACGCCGAAGGCGTACGCGGCGGCGAGCTCAGCGAGGGTCGCCTGCGGCGCATACAGCCAACGTTGCCGGGGTCGGGCCAGCGCCGACTCGAGTGCATGCTCGTCGCGCATGCCGTGGGCGCCACCGTGCTCGCGGAGCTGTCGGAAGTGTGCCTCGTCGACGGCGAGGCGCCCGAGCCGGCGAGGCTCGGGGCGCGTCACCTGGCGAGCTCGCGGAGCGCCGCCCGATACCGCTTTGCCGCCCGCCGCGTGGCCGCCAGGTCGGCCTCGAGGTCCTCCGTGAAGGGCGTGAGCAGGATGCCCTCCTCGGTCTCGATGGCCAGTACGCGGTCGCCGGCCGCCAGATCGAGCCGCTCGACCATTTCCTTGGGGAGCGTGGTGCCCACGGACCCACCGACGCGTCGAAGCGTGATCGTGCGTGACATGACCTGAAGATAGCACGGACGTGCTACTGGCTCCTGCCACCACCACCCTCGCGTGTCGCGGCGACCGGACACCCGCGCACGGACGGAAGCGTCGGAGTCACCGGACCACCGAGCGATGAACTCGGAGGTTCGAGTCTGTGGTCGGGGCGAGAGGAGTCAGCCCCGGCCGAACCAGGAGATCCATCCACCATCAGCATGGTGCCCACCGGATCCCCTCCCGCTCACGGTCACGGGCTGACCGCCGCGCAGGGACGGCACGGCTGCGCGACCCGTTGTCAGACCGGCGGCTTCACGCCCGATGCAGGACGAGGAGGAACTCTGCCACGCCGTGATCGGCGAGCGAGCCGAGGAAACCGTATCCGGTTGGTCCCTTGATGCCCCACTCGGAGAATGCGACGGGGATCGATCCAATGACTTCCAGCGTTGAGCCGTCTCGGCGCCCCGAGATCGTGACGGTGGCCAGGCGCGAGGCCCCGTTCAGCGTGAGCTGACCGGTGGCCATCGCGG
>JAJYGO010000064.1 GCA_021785115.1 Chloroflexota bacterium
GACCGTCGTCAGGCGGTACGCCAGCGTCATCGGGCTCCGGCCGGAGCACGCGGAGGAGTACCTCGGGCTCCATGCTGCGGTCTGGCCGGGCGTGCTCGCGACGATCACCGCCTGCAACATCCGGAACTACTCGATCTACCGCCACGGGGACCTGCTGTTCAGCTACTACGAGTACGTCGGCTCAGACTACGAGGCCGACATGGCTCGCATGGCCGAGGACCCGGAGACCCAGCGCTGGTGGGACGTCTGCAAGCCCTGCCAGCTCCAGACACCGGACGTGCGCCCCGGCGAGTGGTGGACGGCAATCCCCGAGGTGTTCCACCAGGACTAGGTCGGCTCGCGCGGCCTGCCCGCCGGGGCGTTCCGACACGCGGCCCATCTTCTCGCCACAGGGATCTCCCGTCGCGTGCGCCGAAGCACGCGGCGCTGCGCACCGGGTCGCCGCAGCGGCTACATTCGTCGGCAGCGGCTGCTGCTGGCCCCGGCCCGCCTTGTGGACCACGCGCGGCGGCCGAAGGAGACGTCGATGAGATCGGTGGCACGGCCGCGCGGACGGGCGACCCTTCGCGACGTCGCGCGGCTTGCTGGCGTGTCCATCTCGGTCGTTTCCCGAGAGCTCAACGGAGACCCGGTCCTCCGGGCGCGGGAGGAGACGCGCCAGCGGATCCAGGAGGCCGCCCGCGTCCTCGACTACACCCCGAGCCTGGCGGGTCGCGCCCTCCGCACGGCTCGCGCATCGGCGATCTGCCTCATCGTCCCGCAGCTTGCGACCCCGGTGTTCGAGGAGCTGATCCGAGGCGTCGAGGAGGCCAGCGAGCGGGCCGGTCTCCAGTTGTTCATCGGCAAGTTCGAGCGGCTCCGGCCGGGCGACCACCTCCTGCGGGAACTCGTCGGCCAGGGGCGCGTCGACGGGTTCCTCGTCCAGCGCAGCGACGAGATCGACGTGCACGAGTTCACGGAGATCATGCGCGACAAGGTCCCGTTCATCCTGGTCAACAGCCGCGGATCGAAGCGGGGCTCCGTCGTGCTTGACGATGCAGCCGGCGGCCGCCTGGCGACGGAGCACCTGCTCGGGCTGGGCCATCGGGACATCGGGATGATCGGCGGCGACGAGCACAGCTACACGGGCCGGGCCCGGGAGCAAGGGTTCCTCCAGGCGCTCAAGGCCGCGGGCATGCGGCGCCGGGCAAACTGGGTGCTGCGAGCCGGCTACTTCGCCAGGCCGGGCCACGATGCGGCTGTGCAGCTGCTCTCCAGCCCGCGGCGTCCGACCGCGGTCGTGGTGGCCAACCTGGTGGAGGCGATGGGCGTCCTCCAGGCGGCGCACGAGCTCGGGGTCGCCGTGCCGGAGCAGCTGTCCGTCGTGGCCATCCACGACGCGTGGCTCGCGGAGACCACCTGGCCGCCCCTCACCACCGTCCGGATGCCGATGCGCGAGCTGGGCGAGACGGCAGTGCAGCTCCTGACCCGGCGGCTGGAGGGCGGCAGCCCGACGGACGTCGTGGTGACGGAGCCCGCACCGGACCTGGTGGTCCGCTCCTCCACTGCGCCGCCGCCCCGGCGGGTGCTCCGCGTGCGTCGGCAGACCTCCGGGGCTTGACCGCGGGCGGCTGCGGAGCCCACGCGGGGCGAGGGCCGAGTCCGCGGCGTTGAGCCCGCTGGCCCCTGCCGGGTCAGAGCCCGTGCTCAGCGGGGACCAGCCGTCCCTCATCTTGGAGTCGCCGGAAGAACGCAACGGTCTGGGCGATCCCCTCCTTGATGGGCGTCACGGTCGCCGGGCCGACGGAGCCGAGACCCTCGGCCGAGATCTCATCGGGGAAGGGGAGCGGCGCCCCCTCGACGGTGATGAGGCCCGCACTGCCGGGAACCTGCTCCTCCACGAGGCGGACGAAGTCGTCGAGGTCGACCAACTCGCCCCCGAGGTTGAAGGCGTTCGCCCCCCGGAGCTCGCTGCGGCTGGCGGTGATCATCGTGCGAGCCACGTCGTCCGCGTACTGGAACAGCGTGCGGCCGCTGAAGCCGATCGTGATCGGCCGACCGAGCACGGCCGCGAGGATCGCCTTCGACGGCGTGCTGGTGAGTCCCTGGTCCCGGCCGGGTCCGTAGACCGTCATCGGCCGCAGGCAGATGCTGGAGACGCCGTTGTCGAGCCAGTAGACCCGAGCATTGCCCTCGTTGGCCTGCTTGTACACGCCGTAGTGGTTGGTCGGATGCGCCGTGGCCTGCGCCTCCAGGCGGCCCGTGGCGGGGTCGGCATCCGCGGCGTCGAACATGCCCACGGATCCCGTGTACACGAACTGGTGGATCCGGTCGGCGCGACGCCGCACCGCCTCGAGCATGTTCACGGTGCCGACGACGTTGACCCGCGCGCCGAGGACGGGGTCCGCCCGGCAGAACGGGACCTGCAGCGCGGCGAGGTGAATGACGTTGGTGATCCCGTGCTCGTCGAGGGCGGCCTCGACCGATGCCAGCTCGGTGATGTCGCCCGTGACGAAGGTGATCCGTGCGAACTCCTCATCGGTGCACAGGTTGCGCACACGGCGGGGCGTGGCGGCGACGTCGAAGGCGACGACCGGCACGCCCTCGCGGGCGAGGTCACGGACGGTCCAAGCGCCGATGCAGCCCAGCGCGCCGGTGACGAGGAAGCGCTCACCCGTCGATCCCGTCATTCGCGTGTCACCTCCTGTGCTGGTGTGAAACGGCAGGTGTTGACCAGATCCCCGATGCCTTCGATGGACACGACCATCACGTCCCCGTCGCCGAGGAGGAGGGGAGGCTTCCGGAAGATCCCGACTCCGGCCGGCGTCCCGGTCGCGATGACGTCGCCCGGCAGGAGCGTGAACGCCTGCGAGCAGTGGCTGATGATCCTGGCCACGCCGTGGAACATCGATGACGTGCGGTCATCCTGAACCACGGCGCCGTTGACCGTGCAGGTGATCCGAAGGTCCCCTGGGTCGCCCAGCTCGTCTGGCGTCACGAGCCACGGCCCCATCGGGCAGAAGGTGTCGAGCGACTTGCCGCGCACCCACTGGCCGTCACCGAACTGGAGGTCCCGTGCGGTCACATCGTTGAGGCAGGTGTAGCCGAGCACGTAGTCCAGCGCCTCCGACTCGGCAACGCGCGAGGCCCGCCGGCCGATGACGACCCCCAGCTCCGCCTCGTAGTCGACCTGTGCCGTCAACGCCGGATCCCAGCGGACCTCCGCCCCGGAACCGACGACCGAGCTCGGGAACTTCGCGAAGACCAGGGGCGCCGCCGGGGCCGCAGTCCCCTCTTCGGCCGCATGGTCGGCGTAGTTGCGGCCGATCGCCACGATCTTGCCCGGCGCTGGCACGGGCGCGAGGAGGCGCACGGCGTCGAGTGGCACGCCAGATGACGGGTCCGATGACGCGGCCGCAGACGCGGCCGCAGACGCGAGCTCTGCGACCAGCGGCTCCGGCGCCGCGAGCAGCCCGGCCATGTCCGACGGTGCATGCTCAGACAGGGCGTTGGCCGCGAACACCCGGCCGTCGATGACAATCCCGAGCCGCGGCGCCCCGGCCGGGTCCGCGAACGAGATCAGGCGCACTTTGTCGTCCTCCCGTGCCAAGTTCGACGTCGTCCGGCGAGTCGGCGAGCACGCGCGCCCAGAGAGCCGTCAGCCATCGGTCAGGCCACTGGGACGGGCGCCGCGGCCGGGAGCAGTCCCTCCGCCTTGAGCTCCGCCCACAGGTTGTCCGGGACGCGCTCGGCGAACATCGCCGGATAGTCCTCGAGTTGAGCGATCGTCCGGACGCCGGCGACCATGCAGGCGACCGCCGGATGCGCGATCGCGAATTGGAGGGCGACCGCCTTCAGTGACACGCCATGCGACGCGGTGATGGCGGCCAGGCGCTCTACGCGTCGAAGGAGCTCCGAGTCGGCGGGCTGGTAATGGAATCGACCGCCCGGTGCCGGGTTGGCGAGGATCCCGCTGTTGAACACGCCCGCCACTTCGACGGCCACCCCGCGGCGCTCGCAGAGGGGCAGCAGTTCCGTGAGCGCGCCGTGCTCGAGGAGCGTGTAGCGACCGGCGACCAGCACGAGGTCGAGGTCGCAGCGCTCGACGAAGCGGGCCAGCAGCCCCGCCTGGTTCATGCCCACGCCGATCGCCCGCACGACGCCCTCGTCCCGCAGGCGACGCAAGGCCCGGTAGGCACCCCCGATGGCGGCCTCGACGTGATTGTCCGGATCGTGGATCAGCAGGATATCCGCCCGGTCGAGCCCGAGGCGCTGGAGGCTCTCCTCCACCGACCTGAGCGTGCCATCGAAGGTGTAGTCGAAGACGGGCCGCACTGGAGGCGTCCCCTCCGGGTAGTAGAAGTCCTCCTTCCCGTCCACCGCCTGCCGGTCCACGTCCATATCGGCCGTGATGCGGTCCCGCGGGACGAGGCGGCGGCCGACTTTGGTGGACAGCACGAACGAGTCCCGCGGCCTCCCCGCCAGCGCGGTGCCGACGCGACGCTCGGCCACGCCGTAGCCATACAGGGGCGCGACGTCGAAGTACCGGACCCCAAGGTCGTAGGCGCGGGCGACAGTGGCCACGGCATCCTCGTCCGCTACCGCCGCAAACAGCCCGCCGATCGTCCCGGCGCCGAATCCCAGCCTCGTCACCCGGAGTCCCGTCCGCCCGAGCGGCACCAACTCGAAGGCCGGGTTCAAGCCTGCATCCTCCCTGCCGCCCTGCGAGCCGCCCAATCTACCCTCCGACCCCGCGCCGCCGCTCCGCTCGAGCCGCTGGCCGACTGGAGGTCTAGGATAAACGATTGTTCAGTCCCCTGCCGTCACCGCCAGACGCGGACGGGTCGGCTGCTATTCGGCCTGGGAGCGGCTGCGCGTTCAGAAGCCCCGAAGATCGGTGCTTGAACGACGCGGCAGCCCTTGCTGCGGGACCCGCTTGAGCACGATGTACTCGATCGCATTGGCGCGGCAGAACTCGCGCTTCTCCGGTTGGTCCCCGTCCTCGTTGACCACGTAGGTCGTGGGGCGAATGTGCTCGATCTCGGGGGCGGCGTCCATCCAGCCAGACCCGGTCGAGATGAGGCAGCGGTGGACGGCCCGGGCCGCCCCGACCATGTATCGGCGCTCCGCCTCAGGCTGGAGCGGGTGGCCGGGGCCTTTCAGGCGGGCCACGTTCCGGTCACTACCCACCACGACATACAGCTCGCCGTACACCGCCGCGTCCATGAAGAACCGAACGTGTCCGGAGTGGAACCAGTCATAGCAGCCGGTGACGACGACGCGACCCGGGCCGCCGGGCACCACAGGGTCCGTCGGGTCGAGCGGCGGGAACCCTGCGAGCTCCCCCTCGCCCACGACCTCGACGGGGAGGCCACGGCTCGCCGCCGCGTCTCTGAGCTGCGCCGTGCCCTCGCCCTCCCGCAGTACGAGCCGGTCGCCATGTCGGGCGAGGTCCGGGAGGACGTCCGCCACGGCTCGATCCACGATCTCAGCGCTGGCCACGCACCGGAGCGCCTGAGCGAGGAACAGGCGCTCGGCTGCCGGGAAATGGGGGGCGCTGCCAGTCGCACGCTCCAGCAGGGCGTCTGAGGGGATGCGCACGTGCACCGCGCCACGCCGGGCGGCTTCCTGCAGGAACCGGACGTCGGCCGACCCGAGGTTGTCCAGGCTGGCCGCGACGACGACGCGGCCGTGGGCATGTTGTAGCTCAGGCGCCGAGTTCATTCCTGACTGCCCGCCGAACGGACGGTGACGTGCAGCGAGCCGGGGACCTCGTGGTCTGCGGCGACCAGGAGGTAGCCGCCTCCGCACCCGGAGTACATGGCGCCCGCCGATGCCTGCTGGTAGACGCGAAGCAGGCCGACGAGGTCGATCTCGATCGTGGGATGCGCGACGGTGTGCGGCAGAAGGTGCTCCCAGCAGCGCATGGTCTCGTTGAGCGACTCACCGAGCATGTCCAGGTCCCGCCCCACGATGGCGTCGTAGCACGCCTTGCCGCTGGCCGAGAGTCGTTCCACCCAGTCAGGATCGAGGCGCTTGATCCCGAGCGGCGCGTAGCCAGCCGGGCGGGGCGCGACGGGCACCAGGTGAAGCACGGACTCCAGCCAGGCGGCGACGTCCGGGTCTGTGCAGGACTCGATGTGGCTCGGGAACCAGCCGCCGTCGATCGAGACGTCGTAGTCGAGGCGGTTGATGCCGGGGAGCACGAGGCCGCACATGTCCTGGGAGCCCGAGGGCTCAACGAGGTTGGCGTTCTCGACCGCATACAGCTCGCGGATCACGGACATGGGCTCCCGATCGGACGGGATCCCATCGGGCCACAGCCGCTGGGCCACCGCTCTGGTTCCGGTCGCCATCCCGCAGCGGTCGAGGTAGCGGAACGTGGGCTCGACGCCCACGACGACCATTGAACCGGGGGGGTTCGGGTTGACGGACGACATGAACGGCTGGTCGAGCCAGCCGCCAGCAAGCTGGAGACGATACGGCCAGGGCCCGATCATGCCCTCGAGTCCCTCGGGCCGAACGATGGCAGAACCGGCAACCCTCCCCGCCGCCACCGCTCAGCCCTCGACGACGCGCTTGCCGGCCTTGCGGTCGGCGTACTGCCCGGCGATCCAGGCGTAGGTGGCGGCCATGCCCTCCCGGAGGGGC